>JAUWME010000229.1 GCA_030613285.1 Candidatus Zymogenus sp.
ATTGCTTTTTCAAGATAATTTTTAGCTTTATCAACATTTAAAGGCCCCCATAATGAACTTAATGTCCATAGTATATGTCCCTTGTGAATATGACCATATTCTGGCTCCAGTTTCTTTATAAAATAGTCAAGAAGATCTTCAAAAATATCAATACTTGCTTGATTTCCCCGTTTAATATGAATAGCATAATTCATATTATCTGTATAATCAGTCCACATTGCATAATTACTTTGATTTACAATATCCGGTCTATCCAAATAATCTTTAACAAGTTCTTTTAAAGATTCATAATCTTTATTACCCCATAAACTCAAAAATTGCTCTTCAAATTCTTCTTCTTCGATCATTTTTATCACCTCAATAATATATTATTTTACTATAAATTATATTATAATCATTGATATATGATTTGTCAAGCAACATCCCACCTCATACCCAATTTTTCATCCGCCACCAGACAATGCAAAATTTCAAAATATAAAAACACACTCCCAACGGCAGCAGATGACCGCCCCCTAATCAGTATCTGCCTCCGCCCCCCTTTTCCTTTCCTCAAAACCGAAGATCTTTTCTACAGCAAACTGGGCGTACTTCATACACTTATCCTTCCAGATTTCGGACTTCAAAAACCTTTTGTACTCCCCGGGTTTTGAAAAATCCATCCCAAGGAGAGTTCCACATTCTATATTCCCGAACTCTTCTCTGAAGAGATACACAAATTCCGCGGCGTTCTGCCGGGCTGCATTACGAGCACGCTTTGCCGCCTTCTTTTCTGCGCTTGGCACTCTGTGCAAAAGACCAAGGCATACCGCCGATGCGTTCACAACACCGCAGGGCGCTTCCTGTTGACCGCCTATACCGCCAATAAAGGACGTACATGTCCAGAGCATCTCCTCATCGCCCAAATCCAAAGACTCCCACAAGACCTGCAGGACTGAAGGGCCTCAATGATAGCCTTCCAACATAAGTTGTTGGACCCGCTCCTTCGCCTCCTCTATGGATATCATTTTTGTCATGGGCAAACCTCCTTCAATATCAATTATAAATCAACCAAATTCTTTTTGCTTTTCAATCATATTAGCAAAACTAATTAATAATCCCACCTCACGGCTGGTTTTTCATTTGCCACCAGACAATACAAAATTTCAAAATATTAAAAGCAGACTCCGAACGGCAGTAGATGACCGCCCCCTAATCAGTGTTTGCCCCCCCCTTTTTTTGTATTGAATCTTCGATAGATTGCAAACTTATCAGTCTATTTATTCACTCTCTCCCCCTTCACCACTCCCAACTCACTACAAAACCAAAAACTATATAAACCAGCAGTACTACTCCATTCCCACAACGGAGTGGTAAAATGAACCAATATTATTTTGTGCATCGTCAGCGACTTTTGAACAGAAAGGATAGAAAATTCAGCTAAACTTACGGAACCGACTCTTTCCTTGTTTAGCCTCTTTCTTCCTTCCAGTCTCTTCCTTATAACGTATCGCAGTTTTTAAAAATTAGGGAAAGTAACCATGACAAGCAATTCTAATAACCTTATCGCCTTTAAAGTAGAAATATACCTTTTCAACCTCACATGAATATAGCCAATATTTTTCTTCCTCAGATATTTCCTCAGGATTACCGAGCGTCGATAAGACATCTTTTTTCGTACTTCCAACCCTTAAGCCATAATAAAGAACATACTCTTCTGATGTAACCTCTACTGTAAGGGTGTACTCAACGGTATTCTCTTTTTGGTATAGGTAAAGTGTTTCTAATAAGAGACCAGAATACGAGAGGCTATTTACATAGTCTTTCTGCCCTGGATACCACATGCTATCGAATTCTTGAATGGAAATCTTTTCTGGTTTTCCTAAGTTCTTTATTATCTCGTCTTTCGTATTGCCAAATTTAGGAAGACTGTTTTTGAGGAAATCACATACCTTGTTTTCTGTGGAAAATCCATTTAATTGAAAGATCAGGCAGACTGCTATAGAGATGAAAACAACTATTCTTTTCATCTTTTCTCTCCTTGATAAATTGTAGTCATACTTGAAATCTATTTCTACAGGTCATTAAAAGCCTGATACTAAAATTACAACTCAACCAAATTTTTTTACTTTTCAATCATATTAGCAAGACTAATTAATAATCTCACCTCACGGCCGATTTTTCATTTGCCACCAGCGAATCATGTTGGCAATTGCTTTCCCCGCCTTGTGGGGGCTGTTAAATGTCGGGGCGCCGGCGTCATCTGCGGCCGCCCGCTCCTCAAAGTGGGCATAGGGCGCCATCAAGCAGACAACCGCAGGCTTGTTGTATTTTTTCCCAATCTCGGCGTACTTTGCCGCCGGAAACTTCATCCCCATCTCAAAGCCGCCGCTGTAGCAGGAACAGGCGATGTGAATATTTGATTGGGACAGGGCAAGGTCTGCGGCCTCAAGGTACATATCGGTCATAAACCAAGCGTGGGCAAACATGTCAAGGGGGTTTGTGGGGACGGTAAACTGCGGGGCAAATTTGACTATCTTCTCCTTGCTCTCTTTGGTAAAGTCGGGGATGGCGCCACCGCCGTTCTCCACGGTCTCGGCAACAATGAGGGCCGGCCCCGCCGTGTGGGTGAAGATGGAAACGCCGGGCTTTGCACCGGGAGAGAGCCTCGGCACGGGAAAGTCTGAAAAAGCCGATAGTATCTTAGCCGTATCCACAAGCTCCTCGTAGTCATTCACAAAGAGAACCCCCGCCTGCCTGTACGCCGCCATGTAGATATCTTTTGATGCGCTCATGGAGCCGGTATGGGAAAGAGACAACCTTCTTGTGGTCTCGGTAAAACCCGCCTGATAGACGATGATCGGTTTTTTCTTCGATGCAGATTTGGCTGACTTGATGAATGCTCGGCCGTCGTCCAGCCCCTCGATGAAGAGGCAGATGACGTCGGTGTCATCATCGTCGCCCAGATAATCGATGAGCTCGGCAAAATCGAGATTGACCCGGTTGCCGATGCTGACGAATTTTGAAAGCCCCACGTTGTTATCTGCCATAGTGGTTATAATGGCCGACCCCGTCCCGCCGCTCTGGCTGACCACCGACACACCGCCCTTTTTTACCAACGAGAGCGGTTGGGCAAACGTTGCGTTTATCCCGTGGTGGGTGTTTACTGTGCCGATGCAGTTTGGCCCGATTATCTTTATCCCAAGGCGGTCGGCCGTCTCCTTTACCTCCCTTTGCAACGCCTTTCCCTCATCTCCCACTTCTCTAAAGCCACCGGCGAAGATAACAACCCCTTTTGCCCCCTTTTTGGCAGCGGATTTTAGGGCATCCAAAATCCTGTTGTGGGGGATGGCAAACACCATAAGCTGGGCGTCTTCTGGGATTTCTTCGATGGAACCGTAGGCTTTAATACCCATAATCTCCTTTCCAGCAAGAGATGGAGAGATAGGAAACACCTTCCCCTTGTGTCCTCCAGAGGTTGCGGCAAGAAGTGCCTGATACCCAAGTTTTATGGGATTTTCAGAGGCCCCGACAATGGCCCCGTTTTCGGGGTAGAAGACTGGATCGAGGGTGGATTTCTTGTTCATTTTCAACTCATATATTGATTTTGCTATCAGGTGATTTTAATATCAGGTTAAAGCTTCAAATATTCAACAGGGAGCTTGTTTAATCCTTCAGCTATTGATCCTCGTCAAATTCCTGTGGATATTGAACCATACCCGAAATTCCCTTCAGCGCATCGGGGGCAAGTTCACAAACCATGAACGCCTCGTCAGGGATATCAAAAGGGGCGGATAGCCCCGCCTTGGTGGCAGAAACAAAACCGAACCGGGGATAGTACGGTGGGTGGCCAATGACAACAACAATACGATGTTTCAAACGCCGGGCTTCATCTAATGCATTTTTTGTCAACGCTGAGCCGATGCCCCGATTTTGAAATTCTGGGAGCACACCCACCGGCGCAAGGGCAAGGGCTGGTATCTCTTTCTCATCTTTCTTAATAACAATGGTACTTAAGAGGATATGTCCAACTACATTATTATCATTTATCGTCACGCGGGAAAGCTCCGGTATGAAGTTTTCACCGGCTCGAATTTTGTTGACCAGCTCCGACTCAAACCTGCCGTCAAAGGCGCTCAAATGGAGGGCGTAAATAGCCTCCCGATCGCTTTCTGTCTCCGGGCGAATTTTTAATTCTTTTGTATCCATATTTTGAGTACTTAAACGGTATTGTTTTTTTAGGCAATGGGTTTAAACCCATTGCCTTGATAACTTATAAGTTGGGCAACCGATCAGGCATGGAACCTGCTCTTCCTTTTTTCCCGAACCGAATCTGTGGGTCTTAACGTCTGGGCTTCTCCCGTAAACAATTTCTCGATGCCAATCCCCTTCTCTCCCTTCCTTTCCATCTCTTTGCATATTTCGCATTCGTGATCGATGATGGCAGGTTCGGTATATGCGCTGATAAAACCCTCGTAATTTCTGAGAATGATTTTGTGGTCGCTCCTTGAAATCATATATTGGGGCATGACGGGGATTTTCCCGCCACCCCCTGGTGCATCGACAACAAACGTCGGCACACAAAGCCCGGAGGTGTGCCCCCGAAGTCGCTCCATCATCTCAATCCCCTTTCCTATCGATGTCCTGAAGTGGTCAATCCCCATAGACAGATCACACTGATAGAGATAATATGGACGGACACGAATTTTCATCAGCTCGTGGAGTAATTTTTTCATCACGTGAACGCA
>JAUWME010000456.1 GCA_030613285.1 Candidatus Zymogenus sp.
GATATTCTATCTGATCATAACCTTCTTTACGTGATTCACATTTTTGAATGATTATATCTGCTGTATCAGATGTAAAATCGCTTGTGGAAAAGACAGGCGATATATCATCAAGGCGCTTCTTTACCATAGGAAAGTAATTAAAACGCAACAAACCGTTGTAAACATAGTCTTTGTCTGGAATCTGAGTTCTCATGCAACCACCTCCTCTACAAATTTCACTGAATCCTTAACCCGAACTTCCCTCGAAATGACAGTATAGTGGATTCTCGACATGCTTGCTATGACAGAAAAAAGCAAACTACTCGACACAAACCTTTGGAGACTAAATCAGCTCTACCTTTTCCCCAGCCTTCGATTATTTACGCTGTCCTTTTTTGGGCTCTCTGCCCTTCCCCTAACTGTAAATCTGTCGAAGAACTCGTAAGCCACCGGGATGAGGTAAAGGGTGAATATCGCCGAGAAGACAACACCCCCTATTGTTACTACTGCGATGGTTGTCCTGTGCCCTGCATCGGCGCCACCCAGGGCTTGTGGGAGGATGGCAAAGGCGATGGCGAGGTTTGCCATGACTATTGGTCTTAACCTTATGGGAGATGCTGTCATAAGTGCGTCACGACGTTTCATTCCGCCGTCCCTCAAGACGGAGGTGTAGTCTAATATCAAAATTGCATTGTTGACCACAATGCCCACAAGCATAACCATTGCCATAAGGGAAAACATATTTATGGTCTGACCGCCAATGAAAAGACCCATAGCAGTTCCGATTAACCCTAAGGGCAGTGTCAGCATGATGGTCATGGGATGGACGTAAGATTCGAGGATTGCCGCAAGGACGATGTAAGTGAGAACGATGGCAAGAAAAAGCGCCTGAAAAAGCGCCGCAAAAGATTCGGCCTTGGTCTCGCTATCCCCGCCCAGTTTAAGGGTGTAGCCATCCGGAACGTCCATCTCATCGATAGCGTTTTTTATCTTTGTCTCAAATTCGCCCATCGTACCCGATCCAACATTTGCCAAGACCTCGACCAAATCTTGACGGTTGTGTCTTTGTATTTCCGATTCCCCCTGCCCAAAGACCACCACGCCCAGTTGCTCAATGGGAACCATACCTCTCGTCGTTTTGACCCTAATCTCGCCAAAGGTATCCTCTTTAGTCCTGTCCCCCTCTGAGAGGCGAACTTTTATATCGTATTCTTCTCCTCCTTCTTTGTAAAGCGATGGGACGATTCCCTCGTAGGATGCCCTGAGAATGGTATATATGTCAGAGGAATTTATCCCGTAGTTTGCGATTTTGAACCTATCCGGGATGAACTGAATTTCTGGGGAAGGGAGCTTTTCTGATGTATCCACATCCACAAGCCCATCCATCTCCTTCATTGTTTTTTCCATGTTGGCGGCAAGAGATGAGATAGTTCCGATTTCCGGGCCTGTTACGTTTATAACAAGGTCAGCGCTGGATTCCGGTCCGCCAGACTCCTCTGTAATGACGATATCCACTCCCGGTATGATTGCAAGATCATAGCGGATCATGTTGGCAAAATCTCTTGTCAAGATGTCCCGCTCGGAAAGGTCCACAAGGCCCAAAATCAGCTGGCCCTCGTTGACCCCTTTGTTTTCACCGCCGACTGTAATAAATAGGGTTTCCACCACCTCGAGTTTCTCTGCAATAGCGGCAATTTCTTCCATGATCTCCTCGGTCTCCTCCAAACGAGCCCCCGGCGGCAGTTCCACGTTAATGCTCAAATATCCTTCATCGCTGTAGGGGAAGAACTCCCCGCCAACAAGAGTGATGAGAAACAGAGAAAAGAATAGTATCATTACAGTACCCAATACGGTCTTCTTTTTGTTTCCGAGGCACCATGTGAGGGAGGATTTATATTTAATTACAACTTCATCGTAGGCTTCGTCAAACTTTTTAAAGAAGCTGTCTATCTTTTCCTTGATTAGAATAATAAGTTTAAGTTTTGTAATGCCAAGCCAATTTTTCTTTTTCTTCTGCCCCAACAGCTTTGAGGCCAGCATCGGCGTCATGGTAAAGGATACGAGAAGAGAGAAGATCGTAGCAAACACCACGGTCAAACCGAACTGCTTGAAGAATTGTCCCACAATCCCGCTCATAAAGGCAATGGGTGTAAAGACCATGATGTTTGTCAATGTGGATGCTCCCACAGCCACGGCGACCTCCGTTGTCCCATTAATGGCAGCCTCCTTTGGAGACTCACCAGCGGCAATGTGCCGGTTTATACTTTCGAGGATGATGATGTCGTTTGTGGCAAGAATCCCGATTGATATTCCCAGGGCCATAAGCGTGATGACGTTTATTGTAAAGCCCGCAAAATAGATGAGGATAAAAGTTGCGATGATGCTGGTTGGGAGGTCTAACGTGGCTATTAAAGTACTCCAGATGTCGTGGAGAAAAATATAGAGGAAAATAGCAGTTATAAGTATTCCAAGGATGAGGTTTTTTAGGACATCGTCCACGGAATCGACAATGAATTCAGAGAGGTCCCTTGCCACGCCGATTTCATATCCATCTGGAATGGTCTTCTTGAGTTCATTAATAGCTTTGAAGACTTCTGCAGAAATCTTT
>JAUWME010000392.1 GCA_030613285.1 Candidatus Zymogenus sp.
CAAAAACGTAAACGACAACGACTTTCTTCACATCCTCACAGGCTACGCTGGCGACAACACGGCACTAATTGGGAGACTCAAACAAAAGACCCTCTATTCAAAGGCTATCAAGTTTAGATCGCTATTTGGGCGAATAAGAGATGGGCTCCTCCATTAAAGATTGGTACCTACAAGACCTTCGAAGAACCTTTTCATAAAACTATAGGCAAGACTTTCAACAAATATTTTTCAGTTCAGTATTGTAAGATAAAGTGGGCGACAGCGCTTGTTGCAATCAATTATGAAGGGATGATCGGTCGATCGACAACCCCTTTTTTGCAATATTTTAAAACTTAACGGCGGATTGCGGTATAAATGGCCGTCGGGGGCAGGTCTTCTTCAAGATTATTATCCTTGATTAGTTTGACACCGAAGCCTCCAAAGACCTTTTCAAGCACGATCTCGATCTCATCATCGGGACAGTGTGCCCAAAGGGCAAAAACACCGCCTCGCTTCAAAGACCTTTTGACCTTCTTCATCCCCGAAAGACCGTACAAAAATCCATTTCCCTCGTGGATCAAAAACGATGGGCCATTGTCCACATCCATCAAGATAACATCGAAGGTGCGTCTCCTCTTTTCTATCAGCCCCATTACATCGGTGTGGTGAATTTTTACCCGTTCATCAAAAAGAGAATCTCCATTAAAATCCCTCAAGTAAGTCTTGTTCCACCGAATGACCGCCTCTTCGATCTCCGCCACCCAGACGTCAGAAACCCTTTTTTCCTTCAAAATTTCGTTTAGTGTCAGGCCAAGGCCAAGACCGCCCACAAGAACAGTTAGTTTACCCTTAAATTTATCACCACTTGAAAGGAGCTTCAAGGCCTCAGAGGAGAGCATACGCTCCGTGGGGCCATCTGTGGCGGCCATGACGTAGTAACCCCCGACAATAAGCTCAAAGCGTCCGCCCAATTCGTCCAATTCGGTATTCCTGTATTGCAGCATCAAAGTGCCACCAACACCATCAGTGCTTTCAATCACCCTGGGGATTTTTTTGACCACCACTTCTAACGTTCACTCCTAATATTTACCAGCAATCAGAATGTCAGAACTAAAAAATATTTCACATTATGGATAACCTGTGGATAAATACCCTCTTGATACCCATAACTTGTTGAAAATACGGATGCTTTCCGCAACTGCCTATTTTTTAGGCATCCAATATTCTCAATACATTCAGTATGTTACCGCTTTTATTCAGCTACATTTGGTGAATTTATGTGAGTTATTACTTAAAATGTTTCGTCAGTTGAAAACTATTTAATATCAAGTAAAAACTCCCGTGCCACCTTTACTACAACGTCAGTCTCGATAAGATCCATGCACCGATGATGCCCCTCTGGGCACACCCTTTTGAGGCACGGGGAACACTCAACGTCACTGCGTCTCACAATTTTAAATTTCTTTCCTGCCAGTGGGGCCGTGGTAACATGGTTTGTGGAACCAAAGACAGAAACGATGGGAACCCCAAGGGCAGCAGCAATGTGCATAGGGCCGGAGTCGTTGGTAATAAATACGTCCATAAGGGAGATTAACGAGATAAGCTCAGTAATCGAAGTCTTTCCTGCCACAAGAATTGGTGGCGCCTCGGTAATATCCATTAAAGACACAACCTCCTCGGCTATCTCAACATCACCAGGGCCACCAAAGATTACCACCCTGCCGCCGAACTCCTCAACAAGCCGATCGGCAGTCTCGGCATATCTCTTTGGGTACCACATCTTTGCAGTGCCGTAGGCCGCCCCGGGGTTTATCCCAATCAGTGGCCCCTTAGACACCTTGACCACCTTTTCAGAAATGGCGTGGGCTTTGAGAATGTCAATCCCCTTAGCCTTATCCTCAGGCTTTAAAGTTAAAACGGGAATGACCGGGGGGCCTGGGTCTCCAAGGACAGATACAAGGTTTCTGTAATACTCAATCTGGTGGACACTTCTAATCGCATCAGTCCTTGGCACGCTCCTTGTCAGCAAGGGCGACCTGAGGTCTGCGGCGTAACCCACCCTCTCTTTGATCCCGCCCGCAAACAGCATCATCGCAGCATGCATCGATCTGGGAAACGTCACGCCAAGGTCGTATCTTCTCGACCTGACATCTTTGATAAAATCAATCTCACCTGAAAGGCCCGTATTGTACTCTATTACCGAATTGATTACATCAGACCCCAGCCCTACGGAAAACAGCTCTCCCAGGGGCCGTTTTACCGCAATGTCGATTTGGGCATTGGGAAAAATGTGCTTTAAGGAATAGACAGCAGGAAGGGACAGAAATACGTCCCCTATCCAGTTTGTGCCCTTGACCAGAATTTTTTTCATACTACAAATATCTATTAATCTAAAGGCGTTGCTTCTTCGATGAGCATAATGGGTATGTCGTCCTTTATCTCATAGAGGAGTTTGCAAGCCCCACAAGAAAGACCATCCTCACCTTTTGTCAGGGTCAAGTCCCCCTTGCACTTTGGGCACGCAAGAATATCCAAGAGTTCTTTATCTATGGGCATTTTATATTACCTCCTCATTAAATTTTTTTAAATTACTGATGTTTACCATTTGCCTTTTTTACAATTTCAACTTTTGCGCTTTTAACTCTTATGCTTTCGACTTTTACGCTTTTAAAATATATTGTATCGCAGAAAGTAAATCATCAGAAGTGCAGTCAGGGACAATTCCGGCTTCCTCCAACTTTTTGCTTTCCTCAACACCGTGGCCGGTGAGAACATGGACTGTCTTTGCCCCAGCGTTTTTACCAAGCTCGATGTCCCCCTTGTGATCGCCCACCACAAATGACTCGTTGATGTCAATCTCAAACTCCTCCTGGGCCTTTACAACCATTCCCACCTTGGGCTTTCTGCAGTTACAATCAATGCCGTATTTTTCGCCGCCAAAATCGGTGTGGTGCGGGCAATAGTAAACAGCGTCAACAAAGGCCCCCGCAACATTTAGGTCAAAAAACATTTTGTCATTTACTTTCGCTACATCGTCTTCGGTAAAGTACCCTCTGGCCACCCCGGACTGGTTGGTAACCACAACCACCAGAAACCCAGCGTCGTTAAG
>JAUWME010000476.1 GCA_030613285.1 Candidatus Zymogenus sp.
TTCCCACGCCTGTTTAGCACCATCAGCTTTGATGTCCCCCTCGTCTTTGGGGGTTTTTGGGCAATCAGTCCTTCGGGCAGGCTATACTCATATCTTTCTACTGATCCTGAGTCGTCGTCTGTATCTACATTTATATCTATCTCAATATCGATTTCCGCCAAATCAGCCTCCAACCCCAGAAGTACCCATACAATAAACCTATTGATGAAATCACAAATTACAGGAAATGTCAAGATGATTGTAAAGAATTTTTGGGAGATACCTCCTTAAATTAGTGTTTTACGTCAATATTTAGACAAAAACAAAATTAAAATCCACAATCATCATCCCAATATCCTGCTCCCCAAAAAAATAAGCAAAAGTCCAGCAACAAGGGCTATAAATCCAAAAAAGCGAAGCGTTTTGTCAGGTAGCTGCTGCACTTCATTCATAAACCTCTTTGTTGCCTCAGGAAATGCAAAATATGGAATTCCCTCAAAAATCAACATAATGCCCAGAGCCAAAATAATCAATCTAAAATCCATCACACCTCTCTTTTAATATTATTCTCGCAAATATCAATTCATTCAACCAAATAATAAACATATCACAAACAACAAACAAGATAAAGAGCTTTATGACATGGGCGCAACGCCACCGAAATTTAATATTTGGATATTAGTTAGCCGATTGAGGGGTCAATCAATTTTTTTCTTGACATCCCCTCTCATTCTTGATATTTAATCCTTGCATTGCCAGTTTACGTAACGTGGCAGACCGTAGTTGGCAATTAATATGAAAAGGTTGGTCGGGAGGTCGGTAACGTTTCTGTTCGGGGGGAGTGTCGTAATTGAGACCGGGTAGCATAGAAAATTTATGAGGGAGTAGGGAGGGTGGGGTTGTCGGTAATTTTTATGGTTAAGATTTGGGGAAACTATTAGTTCGAGGGTTGACAATTATTGGTTGGGGGATTGGAGCAGTTGGGAGTTCGTAAATTTGTAATGACTGAGATTGGGCGATATAAGTAGATTGGGCGAGTGTATTTGTAACTCATTATAAAATTTTACATTTTTAGATTCAATAAGGAATCTCGTAAATGGAAGAAAAATCGATAGCGCGTGTTCAAGAAGACAACATCAACACAGAGTCAGAAAACAACCAAATGTCCATAAGCGATCTATCCAAGTTGATTGACATCTCACCCAGGACAATCCGTTACTACGAGGAAATCGGCCTCATGGATCAGATAAAAAGAACAGAGGGTGGAAAAAGGATCTATTCAGAAAGCGATTTTAGACGTCTCAGGTTCATAAAAAAACTGAAACTATTAGGACTAACGCTCGCAGAAATGCAGGAGCTTAACGCCATCTACAATACCCACAGGAAAAATTCAAAGGTGTTTCCCCGCATTATCGAGCTCTTTGACTACCACAGTAGGGAGATTGATCACAGGATTGAGGAGTTGAAGCTCCTAAAAACTGAAGTCTTGGAATTTCAAGAGCGAATGCGCAACAAGCTCGCCACGGAGGGTGAATGAGAAAATCATCGAGGGGACTTATTCAGGTTTATACCGGTGATGGAAAGGGAAAGACCACAGCGGCCTTGGGCCTTGCGTTTCGGGCAAGCGGCCACGGCCTAAAAACCTATATGATACAATTTATGAAGGGAGAAATTTTTTACGGTGAGCTCGGCGCAGCAAAAAAACTTTCAGACACCATCACCATAAAACAGATGGGAAGACCCGATTTCGTCAACAAAAAAGACCCCGATCCCATTGATATCAAAATGGCGGAAGACGCCCTGGAGCTTTCCAAAAATGTGATTGCAAGCGGTGACTACAACCTTGTCATCCTCGACGAAATCAACGTCGCCCTCGATTTCGGTCTGATTAAAATCGCCGATGTAATCGAAATTATCGAGAGCAAACCCCCGGAACTCGAAATTATCCTCACAGGAAGATATGCCCCGAAGGAGATAGTCGAAATAGCGGACCTCGTAACCGAGATGGTGGAAATCAAGCACCCATACAACGCTGGGGTCGAGGCAAGGATCGGGATAGAGCGGTGATTGTTCGTTGTGCCTTCAGCAGAGGCACAAGATAATATGTCAATAGCACGGTAAATAACACGGCCTTTAAGGTCTTAGGAGAGAAAAGATATCATGGCAGTTAATAAAAAAAATGATAAAGCAGGGGGCGACTCTCATACACTCGCCCAAGAGAAAGCCCGTTGGGAAAATAAAACCTTAAAGGAATTTTCTAAAAATAACCCTGAGAGACTCAACAAATTCACAACGGTAAGCGACGTCGATATAGACCGACTCTAC
>JAUWME010000020.1 GCA_030613285.1 Candidatus Zymogenus sp.
TCAGGAAACTTTCTGGATAAATCATCACTGATATCGATTATAAAATATTAGAAAACTGAAGAACTATCATATTTTCAGATTATCTCTCACTTTAAAATTTAGAATACGTAAAGAAAAACTATCTTATCAACATAAATGAGGGAAAACGGCGGGACGTCCCATCTCTCTACTGAATAAATCTTTCCAAAGGCTGTCAACAAAGGATGATTCTATTACGATCCTTTTGGCGTTAAACACAGGACTGAGAAGAAATAAACTATGTTGTCAGGACGATGAAGCTCAATATTGATGCCAAATCGTTATTAAGATAACTAAGATCTAATTGTTATCCTGACATCCCTTACGTTTACATCTCGACATATCAGTTAACCTCCTTGGGACAAAGTTTGAGTCAAACAAAAAAAAGGGGTTATGATAAAATCATAACCCCTTTATAATATTAGAAAAAGTTGGTGGAGCTGAACGGGATCGAACCGTCGACCTCATGACTGCCAGTAGCCGACTCAAAACGATAAAGTACTGACATCATTGTGTTTTTGTGTCCTCAGCTTGCCCTAACTTGCCCCTGAATGCCCTAAAATGCCCTATAATTCGCCGGTTCTTGTAACACTTTTGTATGCGGCAATGATGCTGTTATCAATAATATAGTGAGTTTAATGTCATGCTTCGACCTATTACGCTTTGTTTTGAAGTGCATTGGGCACTGTGTGGTCACACACTATAGAGAATATGGAAGATAATATTTATAAACATAAGCGTCTTCCATCAATCCTCAGTATAAAGACGTCAGTATGGAAAGAGTACAATATCCAGACGAGCGGGACCAATGACGTGATCAAACCGTGATAGAAAGTAGTTATGTCGTGTAGCAGAGTACCTCGATATACATTAATCAATTCATCGTCTTCAATACCAATTTTTCTGGCCAAACGCACACTCATATCAGTAACACGTTGAAAATGATCTTTGGTTTCTGCATCGCGCAGTTCAAGGGCACTTGCCCATCCTTTCAGTGTATTATCGTAAGCATTTTCAAGTTCAATGTTAGCACTTCTCAGATTATCCCTCTCATCAAGTAGTTTTCTATAACGGTTTAGCCGAGAAATAGTTTTTGGGGTACAGGTCAGGAGCAATCTATTCCAATGTTTTATCGTTTAACCCCTATCAAGCAATAGTTTTTTTTCCACCGCTCTCTTTACAATCCTTGAAAGAGCGCCGAGATCCAGAGGCTTCTCAATATAATCATACGCCCCAAGCTTAACAGCAGTAATCGCAGTGTCTTTGTCCGCATTTGCGGTAATAATAATCACCTGGGAGTACTCCGATAAAGCTTTAACATGTCTTAATATCTCCATACCGCTTTTTTTAGGCATTACTATATCCGTGATAATCACATCGTGTTCTTTCATATTAAACATCTTAATTGCCTCTTCGCCATTATTAGCCGTTTCCAGATTATTGAATCCCTCTCCTTCGAGATATTCCGCAATTACTGTAATAATTTCAACCTCGTCATCCACAATAAGAATCTTTGCTCCAATAAGTTTTTCTGGATCAAAACCAAAACGATTATCATAAATGAACTCCAGGGGACTTCGAATACCCTCGTAGGCTTTGTTAATTTCTTCTATTTGCTCGATGGTAAAAGGTTTTTCAAGGCTGACGAATACTCCCTTTTCAATAGGGGTTTTTAATAATCTGTCTACAACGTTTCCTGAAATCATTACACTGGATACCTTAGGGTCAATTTCACGAATCTTTTTTTGTGTCTCAAAACCGTCAATTCCGGGCATGTCAACATCTATATAGGCAAGGTTTATATCGTTCTCCTTTACATAATCAATGGCATCATAACCATTTTTCATGCTCACTACAGTGTGCCCCATAAGGTTTAGAACCTCCTCAAGATATTCTCTTATGGCGGGATCGTCATCTACTATTAGTATCTTCATTGTGGAATTTCCTTATAGAAATGTTCAAATCGTTATAAGCGCCTAATTCTCAATGGTTCTTATTCAAATTCCTTAACTGTCATATCGTTAAAGATAGCAGAGGACTTTGCCCATGTTCTTAACCCAACCATACCATGATCATAAGTATCGTCAGTGCCAACCACTACCAACTCATCGTCTACGTACGCCCTGTATTCATTTCCCACGACCTCTATCTTAATATTCCTTTCAGAATCGTACCAATCGAAATCTTGGCCAAATGAAGTATCTCTGGCATACACCCTGGCAAAGGGTGATTTCTCTCGGCCGTTTACTATCTTTCTAAACAAAAAGGCCCCGGGGCCGTAACGTTGATCGTACTGAAATATATATGCATTGGCTTTGTCTGGATCTGTGGCTCTAAAGTATATCCCGTATCCCCAGCCTCCACCTTCCAATGTGGCGTTAGTCTCAATGGTATAATCGGTCCAGGTCTCGTCTCCTGCAAATGTTCTATGTTCTCCCTTGCCGCCTATCTTTAAATACCCATCTCCGAATTCATATTTTTTTCCTCTGGTGCTAAACCAACGGTCTTCGGCACCGGGGCCGAAATCCTCTGACAAAAGGGGTGGTGGGGGCGGCGGAGGCTCTTCTTCGATTTCTTCATCTTCATTGGGAGGAATAGCCGAACCGAGAGCGACCGCGCTGGTAATGCTATGTCTGAAAAAAACATCTTTTGCGATATCGTGGATGAAGGGAATTCCCCCATATTTTTTAGCCGTACAGTTATCATTGATACAGGTTATTACCATGCCGTCAGTAATGTAATCCGGGTCATTATCTTTTCCGTCCTTTGCAAGACCATCTGACGGGCAATCAAACACCTTGTCTCCTATCAAGTCCGAGAGGTCCCTGGATGGATCCCCCACGACTCTCCCTTTAAGATCAATAAATACTTCTCCATCTCCAAAACCGTCTTCATCGGTTACGAAGGGGCGATCATTATAATAGACAATCATCGCATCACGGATGTGGCGCTGATTAAGAATGCAGGTGGACTTATCTATCAATCTCCACATGCTTTTGTAGGAAGGAGTGGCCAAGGAAACCATAATAGTTATTATCGCAACTACTATGATCATTTCCAATAGTGAAAAACCCTTAGGTGAAAAGCTTTTAGCCAAAAAACCATTATTCGGGAAATTATATCTTTTCATTGCTCTACTCCTCAAGTTTTAAGTAATGGACTTTTCCGTTTTTACTCATCAAATATCTCATACCGTGGACTTCAGGCGTTGGGCAAGTAACTGTATAGTTCTTGTTATCGGTCTGATACAAATATTCCAAACCAGAGACAGAGTCTAATGGCTGTGAATCGAGAAAATCGGGAATAAGGGTATCTATATCCTTTGGTAGTGTTCCGCCGTTGTTTGTTTTGTAGCTTTCTATCGCCATGGATATTGTATGCAAATCCAGGGTGGCAAGATCAAGTTTGTGCCTTTTGGTAATTGTATTGGATGAGATGTACGAAACGTCTTTACTTTTTATCAAAAAATAGTCTGTCATAATAATTCCACCTTCCAGCGCTATTAGTGAGAGACTTATTATGAGAAACAGAGTAAAACCGCTTATCCTCTCTTTGGCGGGCTTTTTTATTTGCGCCTTTTGCACTTCGGCTGCAATAGTTTTCTCCTTTTCCCATTTTTCAAAATCATTTGTAGTTGCCTTAAGGGCACATTCATAACATAAGATAATATTGTCTCGTCTATCACTTACGCATTCCTCACACAATTTGGCTCCACATGAAGCACATGAACCCTCAGCAATCCTTGTGGAATGTTTATCGCATCTTTCCATGTCATACCTCCATTAATTTCTTGGTATAATTCTCATTACATCTTTCGACGTAATTTTTCCTTCAAGTATTTTAGTAATAGCGTTCTCCCACATTGTTACCATCCCATGTCGCCTTGCTTCTCTCTTTATCACATCGGGCGCTTCATTATTAGAGATCATCTCTTTTAAATCGTCGTTGACAACTATCACCTCGTAAATTCCTACAACCCCCTTGTACCCCACATAATCGCACTGTTCACAACCCGATGAATTGAAAAAAATCATTTCTCTTTCATCGCCCTTTATTCCAAGGCCGAGGAGTTCATCCATTGAGGGTATGTATGACTCTTTGCACCTTTGACAGATTTTTCTGATAAGTCTCTGACCAATCACCAGAGAAATAACATCACTGACATAATAGCGTTCAATACCCATCTCTATAAGTCTTCCAAAGACCTCGGCCGGGGAGGTAGTGTGAAGAGTAGTAAGAAGCAAATGTCCCGTAAGTGATGCCTGAACGGCTATTCTCGCCGTCTCACTATCTCGTATTTCTCCCACAAGAATAATATCGGGGTCTTGTCTGAGGGCGGCTCTCAGAACGGTGTCAAATTGAAGGCCTCGTTTGGGGTTAATAGGTACCTGATTTATCATATCAAGCCGATATTCCACGGGGTCTTCAATGGTTATTATTTTCTTTTCTACAGAATTAAGCTCATTTAATATGGCATACAGTGTTGTTGTTTTACCACTCCCTGTAGGGCCGCAAACCAAAATCATCCCTGAGGGTTCTTTTGAGACCATCAGGATAGAGTCTTCCTCTCTTTGATTCAATCCCAAAGTAGAAAGTTTAACTTCCGATTTGGACTGATCCAAGAGCCTTAAAACCGCCGACTCACCATAAATTGTGCTGTAAGTTGAAACCCTGAAATCGACTTCCTTGCCATTACTCATTGTTATGTAAAATCTTCCATCTTGAGGTTTTACTCTTTCGCCAATATCAATTTTTGACATGATTTTTATCCTGGCTATTAGAGAGGGTTGGGCATTCTTTGGCAGAGTATTCATCTCTCTAAGCACACCATCAATCCTAAATCTTACAGTAACGCTTTTTTTATTGCCTTCAAGGTGTATGTCACTGGCTCTCATCTTGACCGCTTGCGAGATGATAATGTTTACAAGCCTTACTATAGGTGCGGCATTAGCGTCTATTTCAATCTGTTCAGATTTTTCTTCGCTTGAATAGTAGAAAGAACCTTCATCTACGGAATCATCCAAGGCGATATCAATCTCTTTCTCTTTACCAAAAAAATGGTCAATAAGTCTATTAATAGTACTTTCTTTACATATTATCGGTTTTATCTTTTTCCCTGATGCAAAAGAAAAAGTGTCCAGCGCTATGAGGTTTAGGGGATCGGACATTGCCACCGTCAATTGGTTTGCAATCAGATTTATCGGAATAGTTTTGAACTTCCTGGCCAGATCGGGCTTGATAAGCTCAATTACCTCGGGTTTAACATATTCTTCTGTGATTTCCTCATAAGGGATCTCGTAATGCCTGCTTATGCACCTTATCATCTTTTCTTCAGTAGAAAATCCGAGCCTTTCAATAATAGTGGTCAAGTTTTCTCGTGTTCGTCTGTGCTCTGCCAAGGCACGGTTTAATTCCTCCCTGGTCAGTACCCCTTCTTGGATTAGCACACTTTCTATGTTTTTATCGATTATCATAGCTATTATTAACCACCCAAAAGTTTTTTCATCTTTACAATAAATTCTTTGCCGTCGAAGTTGGATTTATCGTAATGGAGATTTATCCCGATCTCCTTAGAGTATTTGTGAAAATCCGGCTCTTTATAGACGCCGGTAAGCATTACAATCGGAATATCCTTTCCTGATTGTAATGCCCTGATTTCCTTGGCAAGCTCAAAACCATCTTTACCGGGCAAAAGCCCGTCCAATATTACCAAGTCGGGAGCAAATGTCTCGAAGACAGCCATCACTTCATCTCCCCTTATACAGCTTTCTGTTTCATATCCCTGTTTTCCAAGCGTATGGAGAACGAGCTTTAAAAATGATTCGTTATCTTCAGCAAGTAGTATTTTTTTTGCGCTCATTTTCTTCCTTCCTTACAATGTCATGAGAGTTCATTTTAGATTAGCTATTATTATATCTATCTCTTCAGCGAGAGATTCTAACAGAAATTTAATGATTTCGGTTTTTTTCTCCTTTGCGGCATGTTCAATTTGCCCACCCAATATGCTTATTTTCTCCTGTCCAAAGGCGCCTCCGGTCCCCTTTAAGTCATGACCAATTTTATATATATCATCAAATTTCTCTTTTTTTACTGCCGTCTTGAGTTTTTTCAACACTCCCGGAAGGGTATTCAAATATTCTCTACGTATCTCTTGCAATTCCTCGTCTTCCCCTTCATCATACACATTCCCCTTCTCATCTCTTGACTTCAACTGATATTTCATTTCCTTAAAGAGCACTTCCCTATTGATGGGTTTAGTCAAATATCCATCGCACCCAGCTTCGCGAATCTTTTCCTCGTCTCCCTTCATGGCATGAGCAGTAAGAGCTATAATCGGGATAGAACTAAATCTCTCATTTGCTTTTATCTTTTGGGTGGCCTCATAGCCATCCATAATCGGCATCTGTATATCCATAAGGATAAGGTCAAATTCCTCAGACTCAATCATCTTTAGTGCTTCGGCGCCATTGCCTGCAATGCTTACCGAATAACCCTCCTTGCCTAATATTTTTGTAATTAGCTTCTGGTTTATCTTGTTGTCTTCAACAAGGAGAATATTCACAGAAACCCTCTTCTGAACCATGACAGGAGGCCTCTCTTCCGCTTTTTGAGATTTAGCTCTCATATCCTTAAGAATCATATCAATTTCTTTTATAACCAAATTAGTAGTAAGATGGCTCTTGTTCAACAAGGTATGGGATATGCCGTCAAACTTTTCCATATCTTTTTTGGTCATTTCCTTTCCAGTAACGAATATTATCGGTATGTTCCTTAAATCCTGCTCCTCCTTGAGCCATAACATAAAATCAAACCCACTGATTTCAGGCATAAAAATGTCCAGAATGATTATGTCTACGGGATTTCTTTCTTTCAAAAAAACAATTGCCTCTTTCGGGTCTGTGAAGGGGATTGTAGTGAACCCCTCCTCTTCAAGCATCTCATCAAGGAAATCCAGAACCGGCTTTTCGTCATCAACTATCAAGATTCTAAAATCCTCTTTCTGCTCCTTGGGCTTCATGAGCATTTCAATCTTTTTTACCAGAGACCTGCCTGCAATAGGTTTTTCTAAATAATCGATGGCGCCCAAGGATATGGCTTTGTTTTTTTCTGTAAGAACTGAAACTACAATAACCGGAATATTAGAAGTTTTTTCGTTCTTCTTCAATTCCCTCAACACCTCCCAGCCAAAAATATCAGGAAGGATTATATCAAGGATGATAATGGCAGGGAAGTGTTCTTCGGCCAGAGGAATGGTATCTCTACCCATCTTCGAGCTGATAACCTCAAAACCGCTCTTCTCAAGAAATTTTCTATAGAGTCTCAAAGTTGAAGGATCGTCTTCTATAATCAGGACTTTTTTCGATTCAACCCTTTGCGTTGCTTCTTCTTTATTGATAGGTTCCTTTGTCGGGATAGAAAAAGTAAAGGTACTCCCCTTTCCCAATTTAGAAGAAATCTTGACCTTGCCCCCAAGAAGTTCCACCAAATTTTTGGTTATGCTCAATCCTAATCCCGTACCTCCATATTGTCTCGTGGTGGAAGCATCGGCCTGTGAAAATGGATCAAAGATAGTTTCTATCTTTTCAGGAGGGATACCAACTCCAGTATCTTTTACCATTACGGTAAGAAGATGTTTTTCGTCACCCTTTTCTTTCATCTTCACCGAAACATTTACGCTTCCGGTGTCAGTAAATTTAATTGCATTACCTACAAGGTTTATGATTATCTGTCGTATTTTATCGGGATCGCTTACAATCCGGGATGAAATGTCCTTATCTATTTTTAATTTGAGGCCCAGTCCCTTCTCCTGTGCCTTTGGATTTAATAGCATGATGGTACTGTTAAAAAGCTCAAGGAGGTAAAACTCCTCTTCATTGACTTTCATCTTCCCAGACTCGATTTTAGAAAGATCGAGGATATCGTTGATTAAAGACAAAAGGACATTCCCGCTTTCATAAATGGTTTTTACATTTTCTTTTTGTTCTTCCGTCAGATCCTCTTCCATGAGTAACTCGGAAAAACCGAGAATACCGTTCATGGGAGTTCGTATCTCGTGGGACATATTGGCCAAAAACTCACTCTTGGCATGATTGGCTTGCTCTGCCCTTAACTTAGCCACCTTTAGTTCTTCCTCACTTTTTATGCGCTCCGATATATCTGTTATAGTTACACCAAGGCCCCCTTCTACCTTGAAGGCCTTAACAGCAACGTTTAACTCTCCATCTTTTACATCCGTCATGACATCGTCAACAAAAAAGGGATTGCCGGTCTTGATGACTTCTAAATATTTTTCGTACCTCCCGCTTTCCTTCGATTTTGGAGATATCTCAAGGAGGTTCTTCCCAACAATAAACTCCTTTTGCGCTCCTATTCTATCCAGAATAATTTTGTTGACATCAACAATGTTCAACTTTGAATCAAAGAGGAAAAAACCGTCCGTTGCGGAATCCATGAAACTCTTCATCCTGATCTCGCTCTCCCTCAGTTTCTCCTCAATCTCTTTTTGTTCGGTAATGTCAACGACTGACGCCATCAGATATATAGGTTCACCTGTCCCATCAGTAACTATGTTCGCTGAAAGCTGGGCATTAAAAGATGAACCGTCCTTTTTGATTGCGACAATTTCACCCACCCAGCTCTCTCTTTTACGTAATGCCTCCACTACCTCCAGGAGTTCATCTCCTGTACTCCAAAATTCTACAGAAGGTCTTCCCAAAACTTCTTTCGCATCTTCATATCCCCAGTACTTGAGAAATGCAGGATTTACATAGGCCAGTTTTCCTTTGAGGTCAGAAAGACCTATGGCACTGATGGATGATTCAATTGCCCTGTCTCTAACCCTCAACTCCTCTTCCGCATGCTTTCGCTCCGTGATATCCGTCATAATCCCAGTAATGCCGATCGGCTTTTTATTTTTCCACTGTACACGGCCCGAAATGCTAACGTAGCGGGTGGATCCATCTTTCTCCATCACTCTAAATTCGTTGGTTTCATTTTGGTTTGCTGTGTTCTGCTTAAAAATTGCTTTTACTCTTGGCAGATCTTCAGGATGAATAAAGGTAGCGATTGATTTGCCTATAAATTCATCAACCTTGTAGCCGGAAATTTTTTCTATAATAGGACTGATATAGGTAAAGTTGCCTCCTAAATCAATATTATAAACAACATCATTGAGGTTTTCAACCAAATTACGGTAGCTTTCTTCGCTATCTTTTAGCGCTTCCTCTGCCTGCTTTCTCTCGGTGATGTCCCTGATCATCCCATGGTAGCCAATAGTATTCCCCTCTCTGTCTCTCCTGACGGTTGCTGTTGAAAGGGAATCAATGGGAGTACCGTCTTTTTTCTTAAAGGATATCTCGTAGTCTTTTACAAATCCTCTTTCTTCAATTTCGCTCAGAAATTTCTTTCTTTCTCCCTTATTCAGATAGAGGTCTAATATATCTATTTCTATAAGCTCATCTCTCGTATATCCGAAAAGCTCCTCTCCTGCGGGGTTGATGTCAAGAAATCCCCCATCAACCGTAGAAATGTAAACGACGTCCCTGGAGGTCTCGAAGAGATCCCGCCATTTTTCCTCGGATTGTTTAAGTTCAATCGTACGGTTTATAAGGAGCTCATTGATTTCATTTATATTATTCTCTGCCAGCTTTTTTTCGGTGATATCGGTCATAACGCCGGTTATGCCAACAGGTACGCCTTCTTTCAATTGTACACGGGAGGAAGTGCGAAGATGGCAGATTTCACCATCTTTTTTAAAAACCCTAAATTCGTGCGGCTCCTGCTTTCCACTAACTGTTTGTTCCATACTCTTTAGCAGACCATTGAGGTCATCAGGGTGTACATATTCTATGAAAGGTCGATTTACTATCTCCTCAGGCTTATATCCGAACAATTTCTCAATTGCAGGGCTAATATAAGTAAAATTACCCTCCATATTAATGTTAAATATCACGTCATTGATGTTTTCTACCAGATTACGGTAGCGCTCTTCACTATCATGTTGTGCCTCCTCTGCCAGCTTTCTCTCGGTGATGTCTCTGGCAATGCCAATTGCGAAGTTGCTGCCCATTATCTCAAATGCAGAAACGGATAGATCGACATCGAATATTGATCCGTCCTTTTTTTTGGCCTTCAGTTCCAGTGTCTTATCTACAATAGGTCCCTTTCCTGTCCTGACAAATTCCTCCAGGCCCTTCTTTTTGGCCTCATTATACTCCTTTGGAATTATCAACTCGATAATAGGTTTGTTCAGAACTTCATCCACGGTGAAACCAAAGATGTTCTCTGCAGCTTTGTTCCAGAGCGTAACTTTGAAAGAATCATCTATTGCTATTATTGCATCCAAAGAGGACTGAATTATCTCACGATGCCAACTTTCGGATTGCTTAAGTTGGAGTTCTATATCTTTGCGTTCAGTGATATCAATAAAGCTTTCTAATCCACCTATAATCTCTCCAACATCATTTTTTAGATAAGCAACGTTTTTTGATATTGTTCTTTTTTCCCCATCTTTTCTTATAATGGTGCATTCTATGTTTGAGATAGATTTTTCTATATCGGAGTCATAAAGACCGCACTTTTCTTTACATGGATAATCTACAAAAACAGTACAAGGTTTCCCGATGATTTCATTTGCTTTAAAACCTGTTAGTCTCTCAGCTTCTTTGTTCCAAGAGACGATTTTCTTTTCCTTATCAACTGTAAAAAGAGCAGCTGGGAGCGCATCAAGTATGATCTTCTTTTCACTTTCGGAGCGTTGTATCTTTGCATCGTTCTTCTTCTGCTCTGTAACATCTCTGGCAATGCCACTTACCCCAACAATCGATTTCCCCTCTTTGATTACACTATTATTGAACTCCAGGATACGAACACTACCATCCTTTGCAATAATGCTCATTAGTCCCCTGAGTGAGCCTTGTTTTTTTATCTCCTTGAAGTATTCCTGAATTAGCGGGAGGTGCTTAGGAGTAATAAATGCACTTAAGGGTCGGCCGATAACTTCATTTTGATTGTAGCCGAAAACAGAGTAGAAAGCCTTGTTGACCCTGACAAAGCGACCTTCCGGAAGATCGTGGATAAAGACAAGATCGTTCAAATTGTCAAGTACGTTACTATATTGATTTTGGAAGATATTTAGTAAATCATCCTGTTGCTTTTTCATACTATTACCTCTAATACCAAAAAACCTTATGTACTTTGCATCTATCTTATTTGATCCTATTGGATTCTATTGAATTCTCTTTTTCCGCCTAATTTTTCCCTCCAAGAGCAATTCATACTTTGCTGCTATTTGTCAAGAAGCAGCTTCTTTTCAACAGCCCTCTTTACAATCCTTGAAAGAGTGCTGATATCCAGAGGTTTCTCAATATAGTCATATGCACCAAGCTTTAAAGCGGTAACCGCACTGTCTTTGTCCGCATTTGCAGTAATTACAATCACCTGGGAGTTTTTCGAGATTGCCTTTACGTGCTTCAATACCTCTATGCCGCTTTTTTTTGGCATGACTATATCTACGATGACCACATCGTGCATATATTCGTTAAATTTCCTAATAGCCTCTTCACCATCGTTTACCGTATCTACATAAATAAATTTCTCATATTCCAGGCATTCTTTGATTACTTCGACAATTTCTTTTTCGTCATCTACTATGAGAATTTTTGCTCCACTTATTTTGTCTATATCAAGCCCGTGCGGATTATTGTATATAAATTCAAGAGGGTCTCTTATTTTACTATAAGCTTCATTAATCTCTTCTATCTCCTCAATCGTAAAAGGCTTTGCAAGACAAACATACACACCCTTTTGAAAGCTGGTTTCCATTATAACATCCACAGACTCTCCGGAAATCATCACTGCTGATACCTTGGGGGCTAAATCTCGAATCTTTGTCAATGTTGCAAAACCGTCAATCTCTGGTATGGAAATGTCTATATAGGCAAGGTTTATATCGTGCTCTCTGACATAATCGATGGCATCATAACCGTCTGCTACAGATACCACATTATGTCCCATCATATTAAATACTTCCTCAAGATATTCCCTGATGGTAGGATCGTCATCTACTACTAAGATATTCACTTTTTTAAACCTCCTTATAACAAAAATAGTTTGCTTCAGGATACTAATGTCGAGCTAATTTGATAATAAATCATTCAATTCATGGAGTAGCTTGTCGATTACAAAGGGCTTTTCAATATATTTTACCCCGGTAATCTTAAAGAAATGCTGGGTCTCTTTACCCAACACATCACCCGTTACAAAGAGCATCTTATCTATTAGTTCCGGATATTCTTTCTGAACAAAGGTATAAAGATTATGACCGCTCATTCCCGGCATCTTCATATCAGATATTATAACATCATACCCGCCCTTTTTCAATAAATCAACGGCTTTCTCCCCGCTGCCGGCGGCCTCCACAACATAGCCCTCGCTTGACAACACTTCCGATATTAAATCCCTCATGGATTCCTCGTCTTCCACAACGAGTACAGATATTGCACCTTCAGGCTTCTTCGACCTCTCAATTTTGATTTCTTCCTCTTCTGCAATATCTTTCACTATCGGAAGCTCGATGGTGAATTTTGCGCCTTTGCCTATCTCACTCTCTACATTCATTTTT
>JAUWME010000481.1 GCA_030613285.1 Candidatus Zymogenus sp.
CAAACAAATAGCGATAGCTTAAAGAGCTTGACACTACGCGCCACCAACATCGGCCAACTTCTACTCGGCAAACTTGTACCCAACAGGCTTCTACTCGATTAACTATTACCCGGCAGACTTTGACCCGGCAACCTATTTCCGATATCTCCTCAATTTCTGGTAAAGATAGACAGCCCTGTTATGCTCGGAAAGCGATGCAGAAAAGTAGTGGGTTCCATCGTTTTTTGAAACAAAATAGAGATAATTGCAATCAGCGGGATTCAGGGCGGCCCTTATGGCCGCTCTTCCCGGATTGCAAATTGGGCCTTTGGGAAGGCCTGAGAACAAATAAGTATTATATGGTGTCATCTTTTCCAGATGCGCCCTCGTCAGGTTGCCGTTAAAGTCATCCCACATCCCATAAATGACGGTAGCGCAACTGTCAAGTTTCATCCTAATGTTTAAGCGATTGATAAAAACCGCCGAGATAAGGGGTCTCTCATCATCTGCTCTTGCCTCTTTCTCCACAATCGATGCCAAAATCAAAATCTCATAATCGGTCAATCCACTTGAAGTTTCAGATTTCGCCTTCTCCTCTTCCACAACAACAAAGTGACGCCTCACCAACAAGGTTACAATCTCCTTTTCTTCCATGCCCAGATTCAAATTGTAGGTGTCAGGAAAAAGATAGCCCTCCATATTGGATGCATCAATACCAAATTTTGCCATGAAACCCTTGTCCTCAATCAACGAAAGGAAGATTGCCTCATCCACAAATTCCAACCCACCTAAAAGCTCCGAAATCTGATAGATATTATAACCCTCAGGGATTGTAACGGGATACTCCACAACCCTTCCCGTCAAGATAAGAAAGAGGATATCTTTTGGGGACATCTCCGGAGTAATTTCATACTCACCGGTCCTGATCGTCCGCTCCACTCCAACTATCCTGGCGGCTGCAATAAAAACCCGCTCGTCATAAATAGCACCCAATTCTTTCAAATTCACCGCCGTCTTCATCAGGGTGTCACCCTTTTTAATTCTAACCACAACGGGCTCTTTCATATTCCCCGTAGGCAGCAGGAACATTTTGTATACCACAGCAGATGCAATACCGACAAGTACGATGATAATCAGCGTAATTGTTAGGAACCATTTTATAATCTTTTTAATCAAACTCATCTTCCCTCAAAAAGAGTTGGAATATTTTTGGCAATATCTTTTATGCCAAGCGCTTTGTTTCAAACTTTTTAATTCATACAAAAGTAAACAACCCCTTGAGTTCCCAAAATAACGCGTTTCAGGCAATAGCTATTTTAGCCCCATCAACCTGCCCTCAAGAATTATCGCCGCCGCCACTTTGTCAATGGATTTTTTCCTCTTTTTTCTCGATACGTCAGCAGTAATCATCACCCTCTCGGCCTCCACAGTAGAAAGCCTTTCATCAATAAAGACAACAGGAACATCAACCAGTTCCGACATCTTTCCAACAAATTCCTCAATCTTCTTTGCCATCGGCCCCACGCTCCCATCCATATTCTTTGGATAACCCACCACAATCTCACCCACATCATTCTCCTTGACAATTCCCGCAATTCGATCAAATTCACCGCCGTCCCTCTCAATCACATCAAAGGGTTGAGCAATGATGTTGGTAGGATCGCTTATGGCAACTCCAACTCGTTTTTCACCTACGTCAAGTCCTAAAATTCTCAAGAGTCCCCCACAAAATATTCTTCATACAATACTACGACTACCCTTAACCACCACTGCAACATATATAGTATCATAATTCCCTTAATTCCCAAAGCGATAAAATAAGTAAAGATATTAGATGAGATAGTTCGCATTTGGTGGCAGGTGATAATTTATGTAATGGAGGTCAGGCAATAATTATTGAGGGAGTAGTCGGTTAATAATTTGTTGTGCTTGGGTGGCCAAAAATGGGGGGGGAAATAGATGGGGGAGATTAGTTCTCCTCAATATCTTTTGTTGTTACAAATTCCAACATCCATTCCTGCTCCAGTTCGGTTAGTCTCCCATCCCCTTTGATAATCTCGATAAAGTTATTCATCCAGTTTAGGAGGTCTGGATCACCCTTTCTCATTGCGATGGCAACAGGCTCGTATGTAAAAGGTGTCATTATTGTAAAAGTAGAATTAGGGTACTTCTGTGCAAGGGGCGTTACTAATGCTTTATCGACAATGAGTGCCTGTGCCCTTGCCTCAGAGACCTCCAGTGCTGCCTCCTCGACCGTCTCAAAGCGGACGATGGAAGCATC
>JAUWME010000149.1 GCA_030613285.1 Candidatus Zymogenus sp.
GCCCCTCAAGACGTAAGGGGAGGGGCCTTTAGCATCTTCAACAGCTACCGATACTTCCCAAAATCAACAATCCACGTAGTTGTGATTGACCCCGGGGTTGGTTCAGAAAGGCGGCCGATTGCAGTAAAGACCAATGACTACATCTTCGTTGGCCCGGATAACGGGGTCATGTCTTGGGCGATGATAGATAACCCCCCGTTTGTCGCCCATGAGATTACAAACAGTGACTTTATGCTTAAAGAGATTTCAACCACGTTTCACGGGAGAGATATCTTTGCGCCAGCAGCTGCCAAATTAAGTCAATTAAGTTTTGCAGAATCTACCCCTTGGAAATCGTTAGGCCCTGAAGTTAAATCTCCGGTACTAATACCCTTTCCCAAAACTAAAACGATCGGCCAAGAAATTGTCGGAGAGATAATCAACATCGACCGATTTGGAAACTTGATAACCAACATTCGTTCAAATAAGTCAATCAAATATCTCCAAGTCGTGATACGAGGAATAGATAAAAACCAAATTGATGGATTATCCAAAACCTATGATGAAGCTATCGATGGTGCTTTAATCCTACTTCAAGGCAGCACGAACTTTTTAGAAATTGCAAAAAAGGGGGGGAGCGCCGCAGATGCGCTAAAGGCAAAAATTGGGGAAGAGATACGAGTGGTTTTTAAAACGGGTAGTTGATTGCAACTCTTTGTTTATTTTATATCCATTTGCAGTTGTTGGACGCATTTTAAACCTACTTGACATCCTGGTTCAACTAACACCATGTTTTATCGGTTTTTATTGTTGACAAACCACGAAGTTTCTGATATAAAACTACATTGTTTTTATAGATTATTTGGGAATTGACTATGGATAAGAAAGATTCAAAATCAAATATGCCCTCGAATTTTAATTGTATAGTTGGTAGCGATACAAAAATATCAGGGGACATTACAGGAACTGAGGATATCCTCATAAATGGTGAGGTGAGCGGTGATATTGACGTTAAAGCAAGAGTTCATATTGGAGAGAAAGGAAAAATCAAGGGTACTATCAAGGCAGTTGATATCTCCATTGAAGGAAAGGTAGAGGGAAACCTCAAAATCCAAGATAGAATTGAACTTGCCGAAAGCGCATATATTACTGCAGATATGGAGTGTGGAAAGCTCGAAGTTGCTGATGGTGCTTTCTACGAAGGTAAGGTTCACATGGAAGGTGTAGAAAAGATCAAATAACCCCCCCAATAATTTATCCTACAGGCAATTCAACCCCCACGCCACTCCCTGTAATTTTAAGGGGTTGCCATTTATTTAGGGCAGTTGCCACTAATTAAAAGAGGTTGATAATAATTGAAGGGGATTGCCGGTTTTTGGAATTGCCAATTGGGTGGTTGCAGTTTATTTAGGGCGGTTGCCACTAATTAAAAGAGGTTGCCAGTAGTTGAAGAAGGCTGCCAGCAATTTATCCCCCCGGTAATTCAAGGGGGTTGCTAATAATTGAAGAGGGGTCCCAGTAATTAAACACTCTAAAGGAGATTTATATAATTGTCCACAAAAAGAAAGATATCAAGGAAAAAGCTCCTAAAAGGGGCGCCCATTGAAGTCATCACTATGTGGAAAAAAACATTTGACTTTTTTGAAGAAAATTCAAGAATATTTTACATAGTAGTTACAGCAATAATTACATTTTGCATATGCGGAATAGTGTTTTCTTTTTTTTATTTTCAACATCAAAAAAAAGCTAAGACAGAACTAAGTCAAGTCATCATTGATTACAACCTTGCCGAAAACGACGAGGAAAAACTCCTTCTTGTCCTTGATGATTTAAATTCTACACTCAAATCCTACCCCATAACCAATCAGCGAAAAACAGTACTGCTTTATCGCGGTCATGTACTTTACTATCTTGGAAGATATACCGAGGCGCTTTCTGATTACGAGAAGGCAGAGAGAAAATTTGGATATCCCATGAAAACAATAGTAATTGAAAGTATTGGATATTCATACGAAAAACTTGAGGATTACAAAAATGCTTCCAAGGCTTTTTTAAAGATATTAAACAACAAAAACGAACAGAGCTATTTAAACCTCATAAGGTCCCTCAAAAAAGAGGGTAAGGATGATGAGGCAAAAGAATATTCCATTGAGTTTCTGAAGTTCTTTCCCAATTCTTCGTACGTAGAATTGATAATGACCGATATAGGCATTGATGAAAAGGATTTGGTAAAGATACAAATAGAAGATATCGTTGAAGAGGTGGAAGAAGGTAATAAAATATGGCTGTGGATCAAGAACATATTCTAATGTCAGGTAACGAGGCGATTGCCCGGGGCGCTTATGAAAGCGGTGTAATCTTTGCATCTGCCTATCCCGGAACCCCATCGACCGAGATACTTGAAAACATGAAAAACTACGAAGGTGTCTATTCCGAATGGTGCCCAAACGAGAAGGTCGCTCTTGAGGTTGGCGTAGGGGCCTCATACGCAGGAGCGCGGGTTCTTGTTGTTATGAAGCACGTCGGTGTAAATGTGGCCGCTGACCCCCTTTTTACCCTCTCATATACTGGCATAAGGGGCGGTCTCGTAATAATTTCCGCAGACGATCCCCAACTGCACAGCTCCCAGAATGAGCAAGACAACAGGAATTATGCAAAGTTTGCAAAGATCCCTATGCTTGATCCCAGCGACAGCCAAGAAGCAAAGGATTTTATTGGGCTTGCATTTGATATTTCAGAGAAATTTGACACACCTGTTTTTGTCAGAACAACAACAAGGATTTCACATTCAAAATCATCGGTTATTGTCTCAACCCCAAAAAGAGACACAGTAAAAGATTCTCTAAAACTAATCAAAGACCCAGAAAAACTTGTGATGCTCCCAAACAATGCCAGAAAAAGACATGTGGTCGTTGAACAACGTATAAATGATTTACGGGAATTTGCAAATACATTTAGTGAAAACAGGATAGAAAAGGCGTGTGTAAATATTGATATTGGAAAAATTGGAATCGTAACTTCCGGCATCTCATATCAATACGCCAAGGAAATATTTCCTGATGCGCCAATCCTAAAACTTGGGATGATATATCCATTCCCTGAAAAGCTAATCAATGAATTTGCAAAAACCGTCGATGAAATCGTTGTCATTGAGGAACTCGACCCATTCATTGAAGAGCAACTGAAGGTTATGGGCATTAAGGTGAAGGGTAAAGAATTTTTACCCATCACAGGAGAGCTGACCCCCGACATTATTAAATCGTCAGGACTGATAAAGTCAGAAGTGTCACCAGAAGAAGAACTGCCAACTAAAAAAAGCGTTTCAGTTGATCTTCCGGATCTCCCCCCAAGGCCCCCAAACATGTGCGCAGGATGCCCCCACAGGGGAGTTTTTACACGTTATCAAAGAAAAAGGTCTTTGTAACTGGAGATATCGGTTGCTACACGCTGGCCTTTCTACCACCACTCAATGCCATAGATACCTGCCTCTGCATGGGTGCAGGAATCGGACACGCCATTGGAATGGACAAGGTGCTTTCTGGGGCAGACCCAGAAAACAGCGGAGGGGGAGTTGCTGTTATCGGCGACTCGACATTTTTTCATTCTGGGATAACCGGACTGATGGATGCCGCATATAACAAGTCTGGTGCCACAATAATTATCCTCGACAACCGAACAACGGCCATGACCGGCGCTCAAGAAAACCCCGGAACGGGCAAAACTCTTATGGGCGACAATACATCAATGGTTGACATCCCGGCATTGGTAAGCGCCATTGGTATAAAACGAGTTAGAGAGATAGACCCTTATGACCTTGATGAGACTATGGCGGTAATCACAGAAGAACTTGAATCGAAAGAGACTTCGGTGATAATTACAAAGGAGCCTTGTGTCTTGCTCCCTGGGGCAATAAAGAAAGAGTGGGAAGTTTACAACATCGATGCAGACAAATGTACCGGTTGCAAACTGTGCCTGAACTTGGGTTGTCCCGCTATTGGTTGGGAGCCAGATAAAGATAATGTTAGAAGCAGTAAAGGGAGTGGAAAGAAGGGCAGGGCGGAGATAGAACAAGCAATATGTGTTGGATGCGGCATCTGCGTGGATTTGTGTAAGTTTGATGCCATTGTCAAAGCTGCTGATAATTAGTCTTCTGGCAAATTGCCTTGCTGATTAGGGTAGGTTGGCCGTGATGGGGGGCCGTTGTGGTGGTTGGTTGCAGTGGGGGTTGCACATGTTTGTGTAAACTTGATGCCTTTTGCTTGGCAAAATTATTATTATTTTGCAATTTTGAGTTAAACTAATAGTAGTGTTTTGTTACAGTATTTGGAGTGCTTATAATCATTGATGGATAATATTACAAACATATTGATGGCAGGGGTTGGCGGACAAGGTGTTATCTTGGCATCAGACCTTGTCACAGAAGTCCTTCTGGAAGGCGGCTTTGATGCAAAGAAGAGTGAAGTCCACGGGATGGCACAACGGGGCGGAAGTGTCCATAGTAATGTTAGGTTCGGCAAAAAGGTATTTTCACCGTTGATACAAAAGGGGTGCGCCGATATCCTCTTTTCTCTCGAATTGCTGGAATCGCTGCGATACATCGACTACCTAAATAAAGATTCCATAATTATTATCAACGACTATCGTCTAAAACCGCCATCGGTCTCTCTTGGTGCAGATAAATATCCCGATGGAATATATGAGTTATTAAAAAAATCATTTCCCAAGGTTTCATTAATCAAAGGGCTTGAGATTGCAACGAACCTTGGAAACCCAAAGACAGTTGGCACTGTTGTTATGGGACATCTTTCAAATTACCTTGACATCGATGAGAATGTATGGATAAAAGTCCTAAATAGAGAATTGCCAAAAAAAATACTTGATGTAAACTTGAAAGCCTTTGAAGAAGGTAGAGCCATTAAAAGAGTTTCGTAAATTGGAGGTTGTTTGATGATCTATGATGCAGAATTTGAGTGTATTTCAAGAGGAGAACTCGAAATTCTTCAGCTCAAAAGACTTCGTGAGGTGGCTAATAGGCTGTACGAAAATGTGCCATTTTCAAAGAAAAAGTTTGATGATGCGGGTATTAAACCAGATGATATTAAAAATATTGGTGATCTAAAAAATCTTCCGTTTACATACAAAGAAGATCTGAGAGATAACTATCCCTTTGGCCTTTTTACAGTGCCAATGGATGACATCGTTAGAATTCATGCATCTTCGGGAACTACGGGAAAGCCGACGGTTGTTGGATATACACAAAACGATATTTATACATGGTCTGGTTTGATGGCCAGGACTTTGGCCTCAGCTGGGGTTACAAAGAGCGATATAATCCACAACGCCTACGGATATGGACTTTTTACCGGCGGTCTTGGTTTCCACTACGGCGCTGAGACGCTGGGGGCATCGGTTATTCCTATCTCTGGCGGTAACACAAAACGCCAAATAATGATAATGCAAGATTTTGGCCCAACAGTCTTGACCTGCACGCCTTCTTATGCGCTTCATCTTTCTGAAGTGGCAGAAGACCTGGGTGCCGATTTCAAAAAGATGAAACTTAAGGTTGGGGTCTTTGGGGCAGAGCCTTGGTCCAACAAAATGCGTGAAGAGATCGAAAATAAATTGAACCTTGATGCAATTGATCTCTACGGGTTGTCTGAGATAATCGGGCCGGGTGTCTCATCAGAATGCATCGAAGCCAAAGATGGACTTCACATCTTCGAGGATCATTTCATCCCAGAAATCATTGATCCTGACACCGAGGAAGTCCTCCCGTATGGAGAAAAGGGGGAGCTTGTTTTTACGACAATAACCAAACAAGCCCTCCCACTAATTCGCTATCGGACAAAAGATATTTCGGTTCTTAACCCAGAGCCTTGCAAATGCGGCAGAACCCATGTTCGTATGGAGAGAGTAAGCGGTCGTACAGATGATATGCTTATCATCCGGGGGGTAAATGTTTTCCCGTCGCAGATTGAAAGCGTTTTGCTAAATATTGAAAAAGTGGAGCCTCACTACCAGTTGATTGTGGAGAGGGAAGGGGCCCTTGATATTCTCAAAGTAAATGTCGAGGTTAACGAATCGGTGTTTTCAGATGAGATTAAAGGATTGCAGAAACTTGAGAAGGATATCGAGTTGGAGATAAAAGATCTTCTGGGGGTGAACGTTACAATAAAGCTTGTAGAGCCAAAGACGATCCAGAGAAGTGAAGGGAAAGCTGTGAGAGTAATCGATAATCGCAAGATTTAGGAGGCAAGATTTAGGAGGTTATAATGAAAGTTGAACAGATATCGGTGTTTTTGGAGAATAAATCGGGAAGGCTT
>JAUWME010000241.1 GCA_030613285.1 Candidatus Zymogenus sp.
CCCCAGACACATTAATTCTCCATACGTCATTTACAAGAAAGATGGAAAACCTTTCAATGGCGTAAGGAAATCTTTTGCCGCAGCGTTAAGTCGGGCAAAAATATCCGACTTTAGATTTCACGATTTAAGACATACTTTCGCTTCCCACCTTGCAATGAGCGGGGTTAGTCTTAAGACCATCCAACAGCTTCTTGGTCATAAAGATTATAGTATGACTATGAGATATGCACATTTATCCGAGGAATACGTGCAAAAAGCGGTGCAAAAGTTGGACACTATATGGTCACAAGAAGAAAAAGGTCACGGGACAAAACCCGTAACCTATTGAAATCATTGGTGGGCTATCTAGGGATCGAACCTAGGACCTACTGATTAAGAGTCAGTTGCTCTACCGATTGAGCTAATAGCCCACAAAAAGTTTTAAATACGCAAATACTAAAATACCACTATCTTTTGATTTTGTCAAGGAATTTTGTTCCATATATACAAGCACGTCTCTCATAAATTTGAGCGAGACAGATTGTGTTATTGAATTTGTAAGGATGGTTATTTCAAATTCAATAATGCTCGGAAGAAAATGGTACATTGTGTAATGTTGGAACTTAACGGTAACTTTGTGATAAATATAACTGGCTTTTTATTAGAACATTTACTAAAATATTCCCCGATATTTGGCGTATTTTGCCATAGCAGCCAGAGCCGCCGAGGCCCGCTCCGGGGTGGAAAAAACCGGTATCCCCAATTCCATCATAAGCTCCACCGAGGAGTCTTCCTTGCCTGTAAATGACGCCGTGACTACAGGGATATTGGAAGATCGGAGTATTTGGCTGAACTCCCTTACTATTTCACCCAAATATTTACTGAAACCGGCACGCATCTCTGTTGGAATTATTCCCAGTTTATCGAATTTTTTATCGAAGTTTGCTCCGCCAAAAACACCGTAGAAGAGGATGGCATCGACCTCCCCACTTTCGATAATCATTTTGGTTACGTCAATAAATTGCTTTCTGATATCAAAATCCATTGTCATATCCACCGGATTGCCTACTTGGGCTGTGTGGATACTTATCTCCCTTAGTTTTTTTTGAAACCCTTTGGAGAATTCCGGAATGGAAAGACCCAGCCTCACAGCGGAGTCGGCCATGGAGACCCCCGGCCCCCCGGAGTTGGTGATGACCGCTGCACTTTCACCTTTTGGCAGTGGCTGAACAGAAAAGGCGTGGGAAAAATCGAAGAGCTCCTGAACAGTGTTTGCCCTTATTATTCCCGTCTGGGCAAAAACTGCATTGATTATGCTGTCCGGGCTTGCAATGGCCCCGGTGTGGGAATTCACGGCTCTGGAGCCCACCTCAGTCCCCCCGACATAGAGGGCGATTACCGGCTTTTTTGCAGTAATGTATCTGGCCGCCTCAATGAATTTTTCTCCATTGCCAATCCCCTCAATGTAAACGGCAACGGCTTTGGTGTTATCATCCTCAGCAAAATAAACAAGACAGTCGGCGATGTCAATGTCGGTCTGGTTTCCAACACTGATTGCACTTGAAATATTTATTCCCCTTTGGAAGAAATATGGGAGGGGCTGGGTGATGTAACTACCGCTCTGGGAGACAAGCCCGACTCCCCCTGGAACCCCCTCATAGTAAAACATGGAGCAGTCAAGTTTTATATGGGTATTAATAATCCCAATGCAGTTTGGGCCGGTAAATCTGATGTTATTTTCTCTCGCCGTTTTCAAAAGATCCCTTTCCAGCTCTTTTCCCTCATCTCCCATCTCCCGATATCCCGCCGTAATCACCACAGCATTCTTTATCCCGTTATCACCGCAATCTTTTAGAATCTGTGGTACAATTTTGTTAGAAACCACAATAATTGCGAGATCCACATCCCCGGGGATGTCCGTTAATTTCCGGTAGACCTTGAGTCCAATGGCGACATCCTCCTTTGGGTGGACCGGATAGACCTCTCCTTCGTATCCATTGGAAAGGATTGTGGCCATGAGGTTTGTTGCAGGATTCATGAAACTATTTGAAGCCCCCACCACTGCCAAAGATTTTGGGTTTAAGATTTTCTGTAGTGCCTTTGCATTGTTTTCGAGTTCTATCCTCACTATATTTTCCCTTCTTTTAAATGATTTGAGTTTCGCTGCAATTTCTATGTAGTTGGATTATACGTTTTTAGTATCCCCTTTGTCAATGAGTGAGGGGCTTTTTTTGAAGAATTATTGGGTTTAAAAAAATACACATTTTTGTTTTCGATTCTGGTAAGATTGGTTTTAAGATAACTTTCGAGTTAACCAGACTATCAAGATTTCCAACATCAATAGAGAAATGGAAAATCATGGGTATCCACACTTTAGATGCAGAAGAGATTGTTAGGCTCGCCCTGACACGCCAGTGGCAAACCAAAGTGGACAACTCTGCACTAACTTCTCCATTGGCTCCCCCTGTCGAAATTCTTCCGAAGGACCTCATCCCATTTGCCATTAGCAAGGGCGCCCTGGGGGTGCTGCTTTCAGCCCTTGAAAGTTGGGGTCTCCTTTCGCGCCTTAACGAGGCGGAGCTTGAGAAAGCCAAAGCCTCCCTTGCCTATACGGAGCTTTTAAACATCGCTATGAAACGGGAGCTTGGTGTACTCTTTGAAAAATTTGAGGCTCATGGTGTTGAAGTCATCCTGATTAAAGGACACGATATCATCAACCTCTATTATAACGACTTTAAGATAAGACCCACCACAGATGCCGATGTTTTGGTACGTCAAAAAGACTTTGGGACGGTGGTAGAAATATTGAAAGTGGCGGGATACATATCTGCTTCGTGTGAATCTGATGATGGATTAGAAAAAAAATCAGAAAATGAGATTTCTACTCAATGGTTGCGAGGTTCCCTTTGTATAGATATCCACACCGATATCGTGGGCGAGGGACGGATAAGGAAAAGGAAGTTTTTGCCAACCATTAAAACAGAAGATATATTTGCATCTGCTGTCAGAAAAGAAATTGAAGGTATAAATTACCTCTCCCCCGACCCTTATCACACACTGATACTCTCATCTCTCCATGCGCTAAAGCACTCCTACCTCATGGACTATTGGTTTTTGGATGTGGGTAAAATCATCGAAAACCTCGGCAGTGACTTCTCTCTCAGTACTTTGTTTGAGAAAACTGGTTCAAAAGGGTTAACAGAAATCGTTGGGAAGATGCTTTGGATTGTGACGGAAATTTTTGAATTTCCTCTGAATAAGGATGAAATCACCCGTTTTCGACCCAGCAGGATTGAAAGGAGATTCGTCTTGGCCGCAATTGGAAGCAGGAACTCCCTACAATTTGGTGATATCATCTTGGGCTTATACATTGACAATTGGTGGCAAAAGTTCTATTATTATAAGGAACTCCTTTTCCCCGACAGGGATGTTCTTTTAAAAGAGCTGGAAAAAAGTTCAAGTCGGGGGGGAAATATAAGACTATATTTATCAAGAACAATTCACCTTCTAAAATCACTTTTCGGTATCTTTCTTCACAGGAAAAGTTGATGTCATCGATTTTAAGACGCCCTATAGACTTTATCAGAGACAGAAAGTTAAGGGGTTTGATGGACACAAAGCCACCTTCAATTTACGGGAAGTCAATCTTTGAAAGAAATTCTGCTATCATTGCAGTTGAACTTAGAGGGGGACAAACCGTCCTCTTTCACACAGAAAAACGAACATCCGTTTTGCTTAACAAAACGGCGCATCAGGTCTTTGCTGCAACGGACGGGAAACTCGACGTGAACGGTATTTCTAAAGCCATTTGCAAAAAATACAGTGCAGATTATAAGATTGTGTTTAAGGATGTAAAACGAATTTATAAAGAATTTTTTAAAAAGGACATCGTTATAAATGGGAGATGACAAGACGCTCTGCCCCTCGGCAAAGGACGACATTGTTCTGCGAGAGGAGGATGATGGGGCCTTTCTCTTTGACCCAATTCAGGATTCTTTTCAGGCCTTAAACGAGACCGGTGTTTTTGTCTTTAAAGAACTCAATGGAAAAAATACCATTGATGACATTGTGAACAAGATATTGTCCCAATACTCCAACATTGAACCTGATGCCGCAAAAAAAGATGTCGAGATGTTCATTGAGCAGATTAAGGGACGTGGGTTTCTTGTTGATTGAATTTCTGATTAAGGAAAGATGGAAAAGGGTTTTAATATGAAAAGTGATGTTTCATCCAACGGGGCCTTTGTCGAGGGGGAGAGAGCATATGAAGAAACAACTGAGGAAGATACAAATTTATCTTTTACCCCGAAGATACCAAAGACACCGATATCCATTTTTATATCCATTACTTCAAGGTGTAATCAGACGTGTAAGCACTGCGCCGTCTACTCCGACAGCTTCGATTACGGGCCAGAACTCACAACCGAACAATGGCTTGGGTTTATCGATGAAATAGAGAGAGTGAAGATCCTCAGAGTAAAAATCAGCGGCGGGGAACCATTTGTCAGAGAAGACATTTTTGAAATATTAGATGCCCTGTACAAAAAACCATTGCGATTTTCCATCAACTCCAATGCCACACTCATCGATGAGAAGAGAGCCAAAAGGCTCTCCGGTTACAATAAGAAGATGGACGACATAATGGTCAGCCTC
>JAUWME010000439.1 GCA_030613285.1 Candidatus Zymogenus sp.
TGATCCCCAGGGATTTTCAAAGCTCGTAGAGCTGTCCAAGAAGGGTATCGAAAAGAATGATTGAGAGACTTGAGGCCTTAAGACAAAAAGCGCTTTCTGAAATCAAAGCTGCCAAAGATCTCGATGTTGTTGAGTTGATAAGGGTTAAATACGTCGGCAGGAAAGGAGAGCTTACCTCTATTTTGCGCGATATGGGGAGCCTTTCGGCCAAGGAACGACCAAAAGTTGGCAAAATTGCAAACGATGTAAAGTTAGCCCTGATAAATGCGATTGAAAAGAAGATCGAATCTCACAAAAAGAGTCTCCTTAAAGATGACAATATTCTCATCGATTATACTCTCCCCGGCAGGAGGGATTTTTCTGGAAAAAAACATCCCATAACTCTCGTTTATAATGAGATTGTCGAGATTTTTCTCGGAATGGGATTTGAGCTTGCCGAAGGACCAGAAATTGAGCTCGATTATTACAACTTCGAGGCGCTCAATATGCCCAAACACCACCCTGCCAGGGATATGCAAGACACTTTTTATGTCGAAAATGATTGGCTCCTCAGAACCCAAACGTCACCCGTCCAAATTCGGGTCATGGAGAGCCAGTCCCCGCCAGTAAAGGTGATTGCGCCGGGCAAGGTCTATCGCCGTGACTACGATGTTTCCCATTCACCGATGTTCCATCAGGTCGAAGGGTTAATGGTAGGAGACGACATCAGCATGGCGGACCTCAAGGGTGTCCTGACGCTTTTTCTCCACAGAATGTATGGTGAAGATGTCGACCTTAAGTTCAGACCCAGCTTCTTCCCCTTCACAGAACCGTCTGCCGAGGTAGATATCCAGTGCGTTATCTGCAAAGGGAAAGGATGCAGGCTTTGCTCTTGGACGGGATGGCTTGAAATATTAGGCGCTGGGATGGTCGATCCGAATGTCTTTAAGATGGTTGGCTATGACCCTGAAAAAGTTACAGGTTTTGCCTTCGGGATGGGGATTGAAAGAATCGCAATGCTAAAATTCGGCATCGACGATATTAGGCTCTTTTTTGAAAACGATATTAGATTTTTGGATCAGTTTTAGAGATGTTAGCTACACTAAATTGGCTTCGTGATTTCGTAGATATCGATATGGAGGTGGGGAAACTCGCAGATCTCCTTACCATGTCAGGACTTGAAGTTGAAGACATTAAAAAACTTGGGCGTGGACTCGATAAGATAGTCGTGGCAGAGATTGTTGAGGTTGCTCCCCACCCCGATGGGAAAGACCTTTTTGTTACAAAGGTAAACAACGGTACGGAAAACCTTCAGGTGGTGTCTGCCGCTCCAAACACAAAGGCGGGACTAAAAACCGCCCTTGCCCCTCCAGGAGTTACCCTTGCAAATGGGCTGAAGGTAGAAAAGAAAAAGTTTAGAGGAGTAGAGTCCTGCGGGGTGCTCCTCGCAGAAGATGAACTGGGACTGACCCACGACCACAGCGGTTTGATTGAGCTTGACCCCACAGCTTTGGTAGGCAAGCCGGTGGCCGAGGCACTGAACCTCTCCGATCATCTATTTGACATAGGGCTTACCCCAAACAGGGCCGATTGTCTCAGCATCATTGGCATCGCAAGAGAGATTTCGGCCCTGACCGGTGCCCCATTAAAACCACAGGAAATAAATCTCAGCGAAAAAGGCCCCGATATCAACGGGCTTACTTCAATTGAAGTTATCGACAAAGACCTCTGTCCCAGGTACGTTGCCCGGATAATCCAAAATGTCAAAATAAAAATCGCCCCCTTTTGGATGCGCCTCAGGATCAACCAGCTTGGGATGCGAGACATCAACAACATCGTTGACATAACAAACTACGTCCTTTTGGAATACGGCCAGCCACTCCACTCTTTTGATTACGACCTCCTCTCTGAAAACAGGATAGTTGTGAAAAGAGCAAAAGAAGGCGAAAAGTTCTATACGTTGGATGGGGTGGAGCGCACCCTCAACGGAGAAACCCTTATGATTGCAGACAGCAAAAGATCGATTGCAATAGGCGGCGTGATGGGTGGCGCAAATTCGGAGATTCAAGAAGATACAAAAAATGTCCTGCTGGAGAGTGCCTTTTTCCACCCAGCATCAATCCACAAAACGTCAAGAGGTTTGGGCATTTCGTCAGATGCGGCATACAGATTCGAGCGGGGCGTTGACCCTGAAGGATGCATGGCTGCGGCAGATAGGGCAGCACAACTGATGGTTGACTTTGCAGAAGGGACAGCCGCAAAGGGATATATCGATATTGTAGGAGAAATCCCAAAAAGACCAACCATCAAAATCAGAACGTCCATGACAAATAAAGTAATTGGCTTTGATGTTACGACAAAAGAGATTAAACAATATCTCGAAAGCCTCTTTATTAAAATAGTTGATGATAAAAAAGAAGAACTGTCGGCCCTGCCGCCTTCCTATCGCCTCGATCTCGACAGGGAGATAGATCTCATCGAAGAGGTGGCCAGGCTTAAAGGGTACGATAAGATTCCAGAGACCCTGCCAAAAATTGACATGGCTTTTTCAAAACCTACCGAAACAAAAAAACTCATAGATAGAGTCTCGGATATTGTTCTTGCTGATGGATTTAATGAAATTATTACATACAGCTTCATCGGGAATGATTCCTTTGATAAAATGAATCTCGACCCAGATGATCCGATGAAAAAGGCGATTGCTTTAAAAAATCCCTTGAGCGAAGAGATGGAC
>JAUWME010000469.1 GCA_030613285.1 Candidatus Zymogenus sp.
TACCCTATATCAAAAAGAACTGATATTGGGCATTTACAGGTTTTTACGGACTGAAGACTCAAAAAATTGAACTTTGTGGAAAATCGTTTAAAATTCCCTAAAATTATTTCATATCCTTTTTAACTTTTCTTTGGAAATGGAAGAACTTTACCCATTTTTACTTCTCCCGTAGCTTCTTCAAATATTTTCCCTATAACCTCTGCTTCTTTACCTAAATATTTTGGTGAATATCTAACATAACGTTTTTCGGTTATCGCGATTGAGTGGTGTCTTAGTAATTTAGAAATAACCTCGATACTAATACCAGATTCAGCAAGGGCACATGCGTAAGCATGACGGAGATCATGGATTCTAAAATCTTCAGGAAGTCCAGCATTTTTAAAAATAGTCTTTGCAGTTTTTCTAATATCAATCAACATTTTGCCATTTTTACTTGGGAAGACATATGGACAATCATCTTTAGGTGGAAAGCTCTCATGGTGGTTATTCAAAAGATTTCTTACAGTTTCCGTTAGGGGTATATATTGTTTAGCGCCTGATTTTGTCTCAGAAAGCTCGATTATTCCTTCATCCCATTTTATATCTTGCCAGCGTAAGCGAAAAGCCTCTCCTTTTCTACACCCTGTACTAAATAAGAATAGAATCAAATTTCCAATTGGTTTATAAGGATATTCTTTTGCAGCTTTAATAAGTGCTCCTCTTTGTTCTATGCTGAGGTATCCAGTTTTCTCATTGTTGACATTCTTTATCATTTTCACTCTAAACGACAGGCCCTTAATATATTTCCCATTAACTTTGATATTATTAGATCCCCAGTTGGTAGTTCGCCTTATGATTTCGAGGATATTATTCACATAACTTTTGGAATATCCCTTGAAACTATCTGGATATTTGCCCGGATTTTTTTTGAAATAACATTTAGAAAATTTGTTTGAATATCTATCACCTAAAAGAAAATTTTTGAGTTCATTTACTTCAGATTCTTCTACTTCCTCTGGAGTTAGGTGACCAAAATTTGGCCCTATGTAATTATCCCAAATATTCTTGTAAACTCTTGTCCCTCTCAGAGATGGATTGCTTTCAATATATTCCTCGGAGATTTTATCAAGAATCCATCGGTTTTCTTTTTCTGCTCGTTTTATTTTTCGTTCTTCCTTTCGAGTGGATGCTCCTCTGATCAATTCAACTCTACGTAAATTCGCTTTAGCAGGAGTCATACCATCACGCCATTCCCTACCAACTCTTTCACTTCTATTTTTCCCGATATTTTTGTCGTACCACGTGACAATGTAGCTTTTATCCTTTTTTTCTTTATGGCCTGTCTTGTTGATCAAGACAAAATCGACACCAGGGTACTTTGTTTTGAATCTTTCTTCTGCCATTTGGGAATTTCCTCAAAAAATATACTAAAAAATATATGTCTTATAGTAATATTATATAATATCGATTAAAGTATGTCAAGGACAAAAATGCAAATAACATAAAAATATTATATACTTACAAGATATATTAAAGTAAGCTAAAATAGATTAAAGTAGATTAAAACGCAATAATTTAAGTTTAAGACATTCAAGGATCAGATTGCCGTCACCGACGACATGATATCAGACATGAAGGAGGGCAAGCTCAACTCTGACCTGATGGAATTTGCCAGTGGCTGGGGAGAGGGCGTAAGGAACACCGAGGAGGAGGCCGTGGCAGCGCTCTTTAACAAGGGGGCATTGACAGCAGGACACAAGGACACCTTTGACGGATCATTTGCAAACAATGACGACCCAAACCCGAAGCACATATACGATGGAAAACCGTTTTTTGGCGCCGGCGCAACCTACGGCCATCCGTTCAAGTTAAAACCCACTGTGAAGTTAAATAACCTCACAGAATCGCTGAACATCTCCTACGCCAACATCCAGACGGTATTTTCTGCAATGACGGTAACCAATGCCCTAAATGAGCGGGGAGAGAGGATCAAGATTGAGCCCAACGTGATACTCACAAATCCAAAGAACCGCTTCCAGCTTGACCAAATCATCCAGTCGCAGTACGAGATTGACAAGTACGGCAACAAGAACGTAATGGAGGGGATGTTCAACCTCCTCTACTGGCGCTACATTGACGATGATGACGCATGGTTTATGGGCAAGACCGGCAAGGGAATCAAGTTTTACGACAGGCTTCCCGCCAGGATTACCGTTTACAGAGACGAGAAGCCCGCCACGTGGTTTGCGAAGATCAAGAGGCGTTTTGGCGTCGGCGTTGTGCAGTGGCGCTACTGGTACGGATGCAACCTTTCCACAAGTTGACAAATTTAACCTTAACAACCGGGGGGGGAGTTCCCCCCCACATTGATTGTAAGGTTGTAAACAAAGTATCTTAAAGGAGGGAGATATGGCGATAATCACTGGCATTGAGATGTCCAGCGTGAGTTATTTTGAGGATCAGGCTG
>JAUWME010000405.1 GCA_030613285.1 Candidatus Zymogenus sp.
ACCCCTCTCCTCAATAAACCCACCAACCTTTACAATTACCGACAGCCACGACACCCCTAATTACCAGCAACCCCTCTGAATTACTGACAGCCCCAATTACTGGCCTCCTCCACAAATAACCGACAACCCCGTTAAATTACCGACAGCCCCTTTAAAATTATTGGCAGCAACTATTTTTTTGATGAGTTGGCGTACAGTTGTTCCTCACAGTTCATTATCATTTTCCCGACCTTCTCTTTGTATTTTAAGTTTATGAGGTCCAGGGAGCGCTCATCTATGAATGATTGCGCTATTTCTCTTGCTTTTTTATATTGACCGAGGTTGAAGTATGCTTGGTACATGAGGTCTGTGAACTCGTAGTGGAGTTTTTCTGATAGTTTTTTATTATTAACTTGATACCAGAGGTGCTGTTCGTACTTGAGTATATTTTTGGATATTATTCTTCTGTCGTTTTTGCCGAGGTATCTTTTGTTGTAATTGATGACCCCTGAGAGGTATTGCGACATGGGTGGTGCGTCTTTCTCTTTGGTCTCTTCGATGTTTTTCATCGCTTCTTTCGATTTTTCGAGCAACTTTTTTTGCTGTTTGAGAACAGTATTGACAGTTTCTGGTGTAATGATGATGTCTTTTACACTTTTCATGTGGTGTGAAGGCTTCATGATGAGAGCCAAATCCTTTATTCCATTTTCGATATAGAGGTCTGATATTTGAACCATCACTTCAAACGGCATATTTGTCTCGACAATTTCATGGGCAACAAAGAGGAGTGCCCGTCCGACGGTTGGATATTTTTTGAAGTATGGGTAGTTTCTCATTATCTCGTTTGCCATAAAGAGTGCTTGATTGTGGGACCTTTGGGGATCGCCGATGCCATATGCTTTTCTGGATCGTAACAGTTGCAGAGTTTTTTCGCCGTGATAGCCAAGTTTTTCAAAGAGTGCTTGTGCCTCGGAAAAGCCGACGATTACGTAGTAATCTACTTTGAGATTGAGATATTCTTCCACCGACTCGATGGTAAGCTCTTTTCCGCCGATAGCATAGGTGTCGGCAATTATCTCCTTTCCTTCCATGATTTTTTCGCTCATGGTGCCCCGGGGAATAGAAACGATCTTTATTTTTCCTTGATATGGATAGAGTGTAAAGCAGTGGATGGCATCTGCTCTTCTGTTTTTTTGTCCTCTTCTTCCGTCAAGACCGAGAATTAGGATATCTATTTTCTTTTTTGCGGGTGGGAGATCTGGAAGGAAGATAAGTTTTTCCAATAGTTCGTGATAGTAAACGATTTTTCCTTTCCAGCTGTCAAACCAGTTGTCGGCAAAAGCGGGTGATTGGAACGAAAGGAGAATGACCACTGCAAAAGTGACAATTAGCGACTTTTTTAGTTTTGAATGTGGTTTAAGATTTTCCATATTTATTTACCTACTCCTTTCCCACTTCAATATTTCCATTTCACTATTTCCATTTCTTTTCATTGTTCTCCTTTTGTTCGATTTAGCATATCACTTATGTAAGTAGAAAGTTGAAACAAGCGAGATAATTGTGCATAACCAACTTTTAATTTTACTGTATTTATGGGCAAAAGTCAAATTGAAAATATTTTTGTTGGAAAGTATTTTTATGCTAATTCTTCCTCACAACAGAGCCACCGTATCGCCTCTCTCTTATAATCCTTTTTTTAAAGTACTTATTTATTTTCTTCTTTCTGTGACTTATGGCAGACTGAGTTATCCCCATCTTGTCGGCAATCCACTCTTGGTTTTTCCCCGCCCTGTGCATTAACCATATCCACAGGTCTTCATCATGAAGCTCCATAAGCGCTTTCTCGTACATTGAAAAGTAATCGTCCGTCGGCAAATAGTAGTCTGGATTGAACATTTTTTTCTCCTAAATGATTTGAAGCTGTAAACTAACATGAAGTTACCATTATGTCAACTCTAAAATAGGGTGATGTTGACTAACTGTCAACTATCTCTGTTGTATATTCCCCTTTATGTCAACTTATCTCAATTATTCTCCTTTTTTTGTTGTTTCTTCAAAAAAATAGTTGACATTATGGAAACATTAGGTTAGAATTGTCTTTATGGATAAGCATAATTGGGATATTGAACACATCAAAAGAGGCGACAGATATAAAGATTGTTGGAAAATAAAAACCAAAATTCTTATACTACTCTTTTTTGGGGTAATGTTATGAATGTAGGTGATAATTTAAAGTTGTTCAGAAATGAGAAGAACCTGACACAACAGGAGCTGGGGGAGATGCTTGGTGTCAAGAAATCCACCATAAGCCGATGGGAAAGCGGTGAGCGATCAATGACCATTGAAAATGTCAATAAGATATCTCATATATTTGAAATTCCTGTTGGTGCATTCTTGAGCAGCAACGATTCTTACGAAAGTACAAAGGACTGGGACAGGGTTAGCTTTTCTGATAACAACCGAAGCGACAACGTTATTCCCAAAGACAGCAACTCGACAAATCGAAGCTTTGAGGTTGTGCGGGAAGATAAGGAGGAATTTGTGACAGACGCGACACGCCCCTCCCTTCCGATGATTGATGATCCTGATATCATTCAGGCCTTCGAGGGTTTTAAGGAATTTAATAAGCTGACCCCGGAGGATCAGGAAGACATCAAGAATATCCTCAAGCTCGCTGTAAAGATAATTGAAAAGCGGAAGGTTCCAGACGTTTAGACTCAAATAGTCGTTTTTTGTTGTTTAGACCCCTTATGGGAGATTAGTGGCGCTTTTGGTCTCTGAAAGTTGTGGTGTCAGCTTTTTCCCAAATCCAATTAGTATGGTAATATTGGTGAGACATATTAAACATTGGACATTTTAGAAGGGGGTCAACATCATTACTCTTTTTTTAAGGGTACTCCAAATTTTGAGCATATGAATATTGTAAAGAAAATTCTTACATAGGCTGTCGCAATATAGTGTTGGATTCACCTCGCACCAAATCGGGT
>JAUWME010000225.1 GCA_030613285.1 Candidatus Zymogenus sp.
CCAGACTGACCCCTCGTGCTGCTCGCCATCACCCATAATACAATATGTAATCCACTTTTTTCCGCCCATCCTTGCCCCCAGGGCAAGCCCTACAGAAATAGGTAGCCCGTGCCCCAAAGACCCAGTCGATGCGTCCACGCCGGGTACTTTAAGTTTATCCAGGTGCATCCCAAAGCTGGAACCGGTGTGATTAAAAGTCTTTAGAAGATCAAATTCAAAGTAACCTTTGTCCGCAAGTACCGGTGCGTAACCGACGCCACCGTGTCCCTTGGAAAGGATAACCCTGTCACGATCTTCTTTTTCTGGGTGTTTAGGGTCGATGTTTAAATACTTGTAGTAGAGTGCCACAAGTATATCCAGTTGTGAAAGCGCTCCCCCCGCATGTCCTCCACCCGACCATGCAACGGGCTGGATGATATCCTTGCGAAGCTGGTGCGCCTTTTCCTCTAATTTCTTTAGCTCTGAATCGGAAAGCGGCATATCTTACCTCCTGTTTTCAAATTTGTTTAAAAACAATAACGTAATTAAAAAAAACAACCTCCACTCAAATTTCTTTTTGCCCTTCGGCCTATTAAATCAATTTATTCTCTATTCGTCTTGCTTTGGCTCCAGTGAAATAACGATCTTGCAGACATTGTCCCCCTTGGCTCTGCACAAGACCTCCTCTACACCGTGTTCGTCTCCTGTTGCCCACTTTGCCGCTTCGGCATTCCACCCAACCTCAGCAAAACATATGGGTCCTTCAGTTTTTAGACCTTTACACCAGAAGCAATCGTATATCTCAAAGACGAAACCTTCATCACTTGAATAGTAGTTCTGGTTCTCCCCAAAGATTTTGTTTGTCTCCTTTGATGAAATTTTATAGAGTTTATCGATTCTTTTCTTTTTGGAAAGCACCTTTAATCCCAGACCCACCAGACCCAAGAGGGCGGGGTTCTCTTCCAATATGACGTTAAAACTCCTCCGTCCGAGATTGTAAAGGATGGACCTTGCGCCCTTTTCGCCGAATATTTCCAGAATACCTTTAATGAGAGTAGAAAAATCTAGCAGTGGAACTTCGACTTTTTCATTATTCGGCGGAAGCTCCTCCTTGTATTTGTGAAGACCTGAAACATTAAGGAGAGCATAGAATCCATTCTTCCCTATTATATCTTGCAACGTTAATAGCGATACATACATCAATGAATTGGGAATCTTATCTTTGAGCATTAGCCAATTCCTTTCTTTATAGGTATCTTTTGAACATTACCTTTTCAATCATCCTTTATAGGATCATGGGAAATAACGATCTTACAGACATTGTCCCCCTTGGCTCTGCACAAGACCTCCTCTACACCGTGTTCGTCTCCTGTTGCCCACTTTGCCGCTTCGGCATTCCACCCAACCTCAGCATAACATATGGGTCCTTTAGTTTTTAGACCTTTACACCAGAAGCAATCGTATATCTCAAAGACGAAACCTTCATCACTTGAATAGTAGTTCTGGTTCTCCCCAAAGATTTTGTTTGTCTCCTTTGATGCAATTGTATAGAGTTTATCGATTCGCTTCTTTTTTGGAAGCACCTTTAATCCCAGCCCCACCAGACCTAAGAGGGCGGGGTTCTCCTCTAATATGACGTTAAAACTCCTCCGTCCGAGATTGTAAAGGATGGACCTTGCGCCCTTTTCGCCGAATATTTCCAGAATACCTTTAATGAGAGCAGAAAAATCTGGCAGTGGCACTTCGACTTTATCATCATTCGGCGGAAACTCATCCTTGTATTTAGCAAGCCCTGAGAAATTAAGAAGAGCATTGAATCCATTTTTCCCCATAATGTCCTTAATCGTAATTAACGATACATACATCAATGAGTTGAGAATCTTATCCTTGAGCATTAGCCAATTTCTCCTCTGTAAAAAAAGAACTTTTTACTTCAAGGTCAAAGTAAACACTATACTGCATACAAAAACACTCTCAACCTCAAAAAGGACTATCAGCTCCACAAATCTCAAACATTATTACCAGCCCCTTCAACCTTATAAAGTACTATCAGCCACTTGGTTTTCTGGCATTAGCTATCTTTTGGTACTTTACCCTAAGCCTCGGCCAGATGGTAAAAACATAGAGGGTTTACTCTACTACTTTCTTCTCCTCCTGGGTTTTCTGGCATCGGCGATCTTCTGGTATTTAGCCCTGAGCCTTGGCCAAATGGTAAAGACATAGAGGGTATTAAGTACAAAGACACCTAAAAGGAAATAGAGGGCAATTCTTTGGTCTAACACATCCTGTGGCTTTACTGGGCCGAAAAGGATAAAACTAACTACAATGCTGTAGATAACTATCACTATTATGGGAATTAAAAAACCACCCTTGATTTTGAAGCCCCTTTCGGTATCCGGTTCCTTAAATCTCAGGCGGATTACAGACAACGCCATGACCACATAGATCATACATTCCGCTGCAGCGATTACAAATATCATGGATAAAATCATGTGAGTCAAAAAACCGTATGTGGTTACAATTACCGCATATATTGTAACAACGATCATCGCTACCCAGGGCGTTGCATATCTGGGATGCAGTTTTGACATAAACCTCGGCAATGACCAGTCACGAGAAAGGGCGTAAACAAAACGCGAAGAGGTCATAATCCCAGCATTTAGAGACGTCAGAGAGGCCAAAAGAGACATTCCAATCATAAAATAGAGGCCAAAACCACCCAAGAGGAATTCGCCGTACATAATGTGTGGAATAGGAAGCCCATCGGGTTCAAGGACGACAGCTAATGTCTCCATGCCCAAAACTGAGGTCATAGCCGTGGAGAAAAGGGCGTAAACAATGGTTAGAACTCCCAGAGATATCATCATCCCTTTTGGAATAAGTTTGACATCGGTAACCTCCTCTGACATGGTAATGACCCACTCAAAGGCAATAAATGCGGTTATGCCTATGGCCATAGCCGGAATGAAGCCTTCCGCAAAACTCCCTATGCCAAGGGGGTTTTCAATTTGAAAATCTATTGTATACAACCCATAGATGGAGATGAGGATTAGTCCTGCAAACATTGTATATGCGATTATGTCCTGGACTGCGCCAGCAATCTTAATCCCGCGGTAGTTAATGAACCATAACACAGCTCCAAAGGCTATTGCCCACACCACTGGCGGCATGAAGGTGAAACCTTGGCTTATGGCTTGTGAAAGAATATAGATTTCTGCGCCTATGATGGCAAGTTGACCAATGATATAGACCCCGGCAATAACAATGGCTGCCCTTTCGCCAAATGCCTTTTCTATGAAGAGCTTTAGTCCCGCCGCTGTAGGATACATGGAATTCAGTTCGCAAAAGCATGAGCCTGCAAGCATTGCCATTAATCCTGCGGAGATTATTGCAATCCATGCGGAATTTCCGGTAAGGTAACTTGCAACTTCGATAAACGATACATACGTAACTGTGGCAAGGGCCATCCCCGCCCCTGTTGAAACAATAGTCCTCAGGCCAATTGCCCTTCTTAATTCAGTCATTATGTCTTCTCCCTTCTATCAACTATACTATTAAAGAATCGAATCTAACTCACTGATTCATCTTACTTGGACTTGTTTTCTTGCTTTTCAATTTCAGCCAACGATTTATCAAAGGCGTCAACCACAAAATCGACCTCCTCTTCAGTAATTACCAGTGTCGGCATGATTCTGATTATCCTTGGGTTGTTGAACGTGTAGATTGAAATAACCCCGTTGTGCCGAAGCTGATATGACATCCTTGGCCCGATGCTGTCTTCGGGAAATTCAATTCCCAACATTAATCCCTTGCCCCTAACGTCTAATATAAGTTTGGGATATTTATCCTTTAGTTTGGCAAGGCTGCCCATGAACCTCTCTCCCATCTTTGTAGCGTGGGCAGGGATGTCGTTTTTTTCAAGAAATTCGATTGTGGCAAGAGCTACAAGACACGCAAGGGAAGTTCCACCAAAGGAGTTGATAATTACAAATGGGTGCGTCATCAGAAATTCGCTTATCTCTTCTGTAAAAATGGTAGCTGATAATGGGTAGAGTCCACCGGAGAGTGCCTTTGCCAACACCATGATGTCAGGCGTTACACCGCTGTGTTCGGCGCAAAACATCTTTCCGGTACGTCCAAACGCTGTCTGGACTTCGTCGAAGATGAGCAATATATCGTTCTTGTCGCACAGTTTCCTCAAACCCTTGAGGAATTTTTCCTCGCCGGGAATTATCCCCCCTTCCCCTTGAATGGGCTCCAGCATTACTGCTGCTGTCTCTTCGGTTATTGCCTCTTCCACGGCCTTAAGATCGTTATATTCAACGTGTGAATAACCGGGAGTCAGTGGGAGAAAAGCCTCCTTGTAAACATCCCGTCCTGTGGCGGGAAGAGCAAACCCTGTAACCCCGTGGTATCCGTTTTTCATACAGATTATATCGGTCTTGTCGGTATGACCACGGGCGAGCTTGATGGCCACTTCGATGGCCTCACCCCCGCCACAGCAGAATAGGGAATATTTGAGGTTGCCGGGGGTAATCTCTGCAAGTTTCTTTGCCAAAAGTCCCCTCTCTCTCACAACACTAATCCATCCACCCATGTCGTAGGTATCAAGGGCCTTTTTTAGGGCATCGACCACATCGGGGTTGTGCCTCCCTATATTAAAAATTCCCGCCCCGGTAACACAATCGATATATTTTTCACCGGAGATATCCCAGACCGAGGCACCTTCCCGCTTCCCCTCAATGATATCGAGGCTTGCATTTTT
>JAUWME010000127.1 GCA_030613285.1 Candidatus Zymogenus sp.
TGGGCATTGCTTGCTTTTTCCAATTGGTAATTCTGACATTCTTTTCGTCGCTGAGAAATCGCTTATTAAGTTTATCGTAGTCTTTTGGGTTATTCTTCTTAAATTCCTCAACAAAGTCGGGCAGAGAAAACTTCTCTTTCATCTTTTTCAAAACTTTAGTTATTTTCTCATCCTTGTTGTTAATCATCTTCTTCATTTAATCTCTCCTTTTGTGTATTATTAGTATCATTAAAGAAGGGATATAGCAAGGAAAATGATACTAATTGCTTGAATGAATTTTCTTATTGTGGTAAAATTTCATACGTTTACTGGTTGAATAAAAAAAAGAGTACTAATAATGGAAAAAAGAAGGTTAATCATTTACACATTTACTATGCTTTTTATCCTTATGTCTTTAATTGTATTTGTGGCACATAAAAGAAGACGAACCATGGATGTGAGTACACCGTATATATCTGATAGAAATGCAAGTGACCTTTCCAATGGCGCTGCAATTTACAACACAGGGGAAGATATCAATGGGAAAATGATACCAATTGGCGGTGGGCCATCTTGGATTATCCATGATGGTGGGGGTTGCAGTGTTTGCCACGGAGAAAATGGAAAAGGGAAAAAGGAGGTTAGGGATTTGAAAATCTCTCCACCAAATATAAAAAAAATTATTGATAAGGGGAATGGTTTGTCGGATGAGGATTTTGAAAAACTCCTAAAGTGGGGAGTAGTGGCAAGTGACGGAAGGACGTTGAGCTGGCAGATGCCGAGGTTTGCAATACCATCAAATGATCTTCGTGATCTTCGGAAATATATTGAAGGGTTGTAAAAAAATATATTTGCATAATACATATATATGCTTGATAAGTATCGATGGAGATTACTGAAAGAAATATTTATTATCTGATTTCAAGATTGTTAGACGATTTTGACAACATTAAAAAGGAATACTCCAAGAGACTCATAGATGAGGGATATGGAGTTACGGCGTATCAGTTGGAGATATTGGTTGCTATTGGCCAAAATCCGGGAATATCTCTGGGAGAGCTCGCTACATTAACAAAACTTCACATAACAACGGTGGAAGGATATGTAAACAGGCTCTCAAAAAAGGATCTTGTTGATAAGAAAAAGGATCCAAGTGATTTCAGAAGGGTGGTAGTAAAACTTTCCATCGTTGGAGAACAGATAATAAAGGCGACGCCCACAGGTTATAGGACAAAACTATTTGAGGAGCTTAAATTCATGCCCCTTTCAGAGAAGGAGGAGATGTATAAGGTTCTGAAAAAGATGGTCTTTCTAATGAGATAGTCTGTTGATATGGGCTGCTGGGATTGGGGGTTGGTGGGATAAAATGTAGTTGTATTGGGTTGGGTGAAGAAGTTAGGTTGGGTCAGGAAAATGGCCAATACTAAATTTAGGGGGCCGAGCCAAAACATTATAATGGCCCGTCCCCCACGTTTTGAAAATTAATTTATTCTATACCAATTTTCCTCGTAGTTGAAGATTACTCGTTTTCCCAGGGCAAGGAATTTTCCCGTCTTGGGGTTTTCTTTAACAAATTCCCAATACTTTTTTGAGTCGTATTTAATATCGATTATCTTTGTGCCGTCTTTGTATTCCGAATCGACCCAGACTTTCTTCCTCATAAAGAACGTTCTGTCTCCAACCTGTTTTATACTAAGCAGCAGGGGTCCACTTACTTTGGAACTCTCTTTTAAATCCCTAATCTTGTCTGCCGAGCCCACACCAAATTTGCCACTCTTTTTGGTAAGCATCTCGTGCTTTGACATCATATCCAACTCTTCTTCGGTGCCGCGTGTTGGGGCGCCCCCGAATCCCTCGTTCTGATCCTCCAATACAAGAAAACTGGTGTACGGCGTTACGATCCCAAAATCTGTTGCCAGATTAATAACCTCGTCAACCAACTCACGATTCTCACCATTAAGGCGAATTTCATCTAATAGGTAAGCGATTTTTCTTGAGGCCCAGATTCTGGGGAGAAAATCGTTTTTGGTGTCATTTTCGGGGAACTTGACCGGATATTCAAAGACGACCTTTTTGTTGTTTACAAAACCTGATAGCAAAATAGTACTTCTGCCCGAGCCTCGATATCTTCCCAGAATAGTTATCTGGGAGCCGGCAAAGAGATCCGGTGGCTCTTTTGGGAAAAGCTCTTTGATATTGATCTTACCTATATCTATTTTGAGATCGCTCAAGACAGGGCTTTGAATCTTTTTGAAGAAGCTTGATACGATGTTGTCGATATATTCTGTCGGCTTAATGTATTCAGACACCCCGTAGTTTCTGGAGGATATCTTGTCCAAAAGGTGGGTGTTGATGTCCTCACCAACGCCAAAGACAAAAATCCTTGTTTTGTCACGGTTTCCCTTCTCCACATTATCAATGATGTCTGGGAGATCTGTTTCGCCCACGGTTGGTTCACCGTCGGTTATAAAAACAAGAATGTGTGGACGCTTTGATCTTCTTTTTGACTTTAATGCAACAAGGAGGGCATCGTTGATGTTGGTTCCCCCTCGCGCTTTTATCCCTTTGATGAAACTCAAAGCATTGTTTCTATTTGCCTTTGAAGCAACCACAAGGGAGCTTCTGAAGGATTCGGTGTCTGTGGCAAAGCGGATGATGTTAAACCTATCATCTCGATTCAGGGACTTGATGCAGAACTCAAGGGCGTCTTGGGCCTGTTTGATCTTTTCACCCTTCATGCTGCCGGAAGTGTCCAGAACAAATGTGATGTCCTTTGGGATTGCGTCGTTGGGATCAACTTCGTGCTTTGGGGTCAGAAGCAGCATAAAGAATCCCGCATCGCCCCTTTCCTTGAATGTTATCAGGCTGGCATCGATTTCCTCATTTGATAGGGTGTAGTAGAGCACAAAATCCTTATCGGGGAGGGTGTTTCTTTCTTCATAGGATAGCCTAATCTCGTTGTTTCCCTTCCTTACAACATCAATGTCGTGACTTGGAGAGTAGATGGATTTGATGGGAAGGTCGCTCTTGATTGTGGTGTCTATGGTAACTTCGTTTATTGGCGCCGATGAATACTTTTCGGTGTCAAGGGGATAGACATATTTCACCGTACCAAAATCGTATTTCAAAGTCTCGGTGTAGGTCAGCTCGACACGCCTCTCCCCTCTGGCAGGGATTGGATAAATCCTCAATTTGAAGAGGTTTCTATCCATATATTCCAAGAGAGCAGGGTCTTTCATCCTCCTTACGATGTCCTCGTAAATGTCTCTTGCCTCATCAGCCTGTAGTATTTCCCCAGCCACTTTTTTTCCGTCGATATATAATGACAGTTCAGATATTGATGCGCCTTTGGGAATGGGAAAGATAAAAGTTCCTTCGAGGACCATGTTGTTGGGATTGTAAAAAACCTCGTCAACGTGAGTTACCGCCACACCTTTTATGATGTCAACCTTAACACGATGATAGACAACCTCAAGGGGGATAATCTCCTTTGATTGATGAGGGGGGTGATCGATAATTATGATCCCATCCGCAAAGACAAAGGCAGGAAGTAGAATCATTGATAAAGTGAGAAATAGAAATATTTTTCTTTTCATTCTGATCTCCTTAAATTTGAAAGAATTTGATTGCGCAATTTACGATGTACTTTTTTTGACACCGATTTATTTTATTATGTTCCAATTATGACTCATTTTAGGGTGGTTTTAAATGTTTTTTTTTGATATATTGTGAATGAAATTATGGAGGTTGGGTAATGATAAATCGCGAAATGTCCATAAAGGAGATAGTCGAGAATCATCCCGAATGCGCCGCGGTGCTCGATAGGCACAATATGGGATGCGCCAGGTGTTTGGCAGCGAGTTTTGAGACCATCGAAGAGGGCATAAACGCCCACGGCTTAAATGTGGATGAAATCATTAGTGAGCTTAATAATGCCTTGAAGGGATAAATTAAGTTTATCAAGTGGGGCTTTACACCAACGATAATTGAATATTTGAGGTTTTTTAGCTGACAATTGTTGAGCTAAAGGCAGGATACTAAAATCTCCTCACTTATTTGAATCCATACACCAATTGCCGTAAACATAATCGTCGTAGTAGAATAATTGTCACACAGTAAACATAGTAATTGATATTTGATTTTGAGAGAATAATGAGAGAAGCACTGCTAAAAAAACTTGCCAACATCGTATACCGCTACGATCTATTTGTGCTCTTTGGCGCAATCCTTCTGACCATCGTTGCCACCTTTGGAGTCATAAGGCTTGAGATGGTATCAAACGTAGCCTATATGCTCCCCGAAAGCAACGAGGCCGTTTCCGACTACCTGACGTCTCTCGAAAGAATGGGAACATTGGATTATCTCGTAATTATGCTATCAAAAGAGAAGGGAGAAGGAAAGGGGGGGCTTACAACTTTTTCCGATTTGTTCGCAGACGAGATAAAAGCGTCTGGACTGATTAAAGAAGTAAGGTACAAGGTTACAGAAGGTGACAAGGAATTTGTCTTTGAGCAATATCTCCCAAAGATATTCCTTTACCTCGACGATGATGGCTTTGAGAGGATTTCCGAGAAGCTGATACCTTCTGCCATCGACGAGGCCCTTGAGATTGATAAGAAACTCCTCTTGACTCCAGCATCGTCTGGGGCGTCGGAGTTGGTAGCGGCTGACCCTCTCGATTTTCTATCAGTTGCCAAGGAGCGTCTCTTTTCGGGAGAGGGTGGATTTCGGATTGATTCGGCTTCTGGATATTTCCTTTCGATGGATGGTCAACATCTTTTGATGCTTGCTCGCCCCATAAAACCGCCCCAGGATATTGAGTTTGATAAAGAGCTCTTTGCAAGGTTCAACGCCATTGAGGAGGCGATTAAAAAGAGCGGCGGTTTTGATGATGTTACAGTTGCCTACACCGGCGGATATGCCATTGCGATAAATGATGCCGATACGATAAAGAGAGACTTGATGATCACGGTCTTCACCTCTCTCATCCTTGTGCTTTTATCATTCTATTTCATTTTCAGACGTATCTCCTTTTTGTTCTTTGTGGGGCCATCCTTGGGTCTGGGGATATATTGGACGATGGGTTTTGCCGGGTTTGTGCTGGGACACCTGAACATGATTACAGCAGCCTTTGGCGCCATTCTGGTGGGGATGGGCATCGATTTCTCGATCCATTTCTACAACAGATTTTTGGAGGAGGCCAGAAGAAAACGTGATCTCAAAACCGCTCTGGAAAATACTTTTTCTAAGACCGGAACTGGAATCTTGATGGGGGCGTTGACAACATCGGTCGCATTTTTTGCGATGGCTTTCACCCAATTTAAGGGGCTTTCGGAGCTTGGGATTATTGGTGGTGTGGGAATTTTTATGACACTGATTTCGACATTTACAGTCTTGTCGTCGCTTATCGTAAGGTTGGTAAAGATTAGGGGATGGGACAAAATGCCAGAGACGCCAGTGGTAACTTTTGGGATGGAGCGGGTGGGGCTTTTTGTAATTAGGCAAAAGCGATTGATTATCGTTTCTGCTGTGTTGGCAAGCGCTGTGATGGGAATGTTTGCAACAAGAGTCAGTTTTGAGACCGATGTAAATAAGCTGAGGCCAAAGGGTAACAAGGCATTTATTGTCCAAGAAGAGATATGGGAGATATTTTCCGGATCGTCTTCGGAAATTATTGTAACAGCTCAAGGTAAAGAGATGGAAGATACGTTGGTGCTATCTGAAAATGCCATCGAGATTTTCAAACGATATTCTGAGATAGAAAAGGTGGAAGGTCCCGGAGGAATCCTTCCATCGGTTAAAAAACAAATGAAAAATATTGAAAGGACAAAAGAAATTGGTCTTGAGAATTCCATCTCTTACTTTAGGGAAGCGCTTAAAAAACACCATTTTAATATTAAACCATTTCAACCATTCATCAATTCTATAGAGTCATTCTCAAATGGGGAGGTAAAACCGATTACTTACGTTGATGTGGAAGGGTCTGTGCAGGGTGATATGGTCAAGAAATATATACATCGAGATGATAGTGATGGTGGCGATGGGGGAGGTTGGTTCATCTCAGTTTTTGCATATCCAAAATCGGGTGTCTGGACAGATGATATTGATAGAGGAATGGTAAAAGCATTAAAGGAGCTCTCGCCTAATATAACTGTGGCAAGCATATCGATGGTGTTGATGGAGATGAAAAAGATCATCGAAAGGGACTTTTTTAATGCCACAATATTTGCTTTGATTGGCGTATTCTTTGCGCTCATTGTTCAGTTCAAGGATTTTCGGGGGGTCTTTTATTCAATGGTTTCCCTCATGATGGGAGTTGTGTGGATGCTTGGGTTTATGGGGATATTTGGTATTTCGCTAAATTTTGCCAACGTTATTGTGGCTCCCATGGTCATTGGAATTGGAATTGACGATAACATTCATATTTATCACCGCTACAGGGAGGAAGACGGGGGGGGGATTGTTGCTGCGGTGAATTTTTCTGGAAGGGCCGTTATTATGACCACAATTACAACGATGCTGGGATTTGGGTCTTTGATGTTTGCAAGTTATGGCGGGCTTTCAAGTATCGGATTTGTTTCGGTTGTTGGGGTTTTCTTCTGCCTTTTGGCTGCCATCTTTGTTTTGCCGGCCTTGGTGGCCCTGGGAGATGATGACGATGGTGGTTCTTTTTAAATTGTCGCACTAATGAGTTGAATTCGAAAATAATATACTTGAGGAAATTTAAGTGAAAGCACTCCTTATAAATCCACATATCCCAGACATCTATCACAAGCTGGGGTTTTTGCTCCCACCGCTGGGGCTGGCTTATCTTACCTCTACGGCGAGAGAGCGCGGCCACAAAGTGGATATCCTCGATTTGAACCTTACGGCCGGGACGGAAGAAATCGAGTTTCAAAAATACAATGTTATAGGTATTTCCCTTGATACTTCGAGATATA
>JAUWME010000448.1 GCA_030613285.1 Candidatus Zymogenus sp.
GAAGGTATAAACCGGGTTCTCACAAACAAGCGCATGAGGCTGAGTGTCCTCACCAACCGAAGATGCGGACCGTTTATCCACGACACAAAATATCTTCTTACTCTTTCGATGTTTCTCTGCGCGGCAGCAAACGTGTTTTCAAGAAACAGCTTGAGGCTCTTTTTTGATCGCTCCCTATTTTATGACCCCAGAGATCTTCCGCCATTTTTGAACAGCTACAACACCGTGCCCACAAAAAAAATACCCCTGACACCAAATAATCTTAAAAAGGTAATTCTCGCCACTGGCTCAATCCCCCTTGTCATGGAAGGTATCGACAAAATACAGGACTCTCCCCCCGGAACTTATTACGACGGAGGCATCGTTGACTACCACGTTAATATTCCATTTGGCCCCTTTGAAAACCCCAACAAAAAAATAGTCCTCTTTCCCCACTACCTTCATCGCATCATTCCGGGCTGGTTCGACAAGCTTCATCTTTTCAAAAAGCCCTTCAGAAAGCCAAAGAGTGAAAGCCTAAAAAACGTCCTGATGCTCTGTCCATCCCCCGAATTTGTTGAGAGACTCCCTTACGGGAAGCTTCCCGACAGGGGCGATTTTAGGCGTTTTAAAGATGACGAAGGTGAACGAATTAAGTATTGGGATAAGGTGGCAAGGGAGAGTCAAATACTCGGTGATGAGTTTCTGGAGATTGTTGAGAAGGACAATATTCGGGATATTGTTAGGCCTTTTTCGTAAGAGGTATATTCAACTCGCATCAAAAATTGCTCTTCCTTTTTATTCTATTACATATTATAATTTGATTATGTTCCCGTTGTTCAATGGTATTAAGGAGTTTGTAAATTTTTGAAGATGGGTTTTATAATATTGTGAGGTAGTCTGATGGATAACCAAGTTATGAAAACTGACCACAAAACCAAGAGGTGAAAGATGAGAAAGCTTCTTTTTTTCGTAGCAATTGTACTGTCATTGATTTTGCTAAAAGTTGCCTTGCATAGAGCAAACCTTGCAAAGATTCATACTTTCATTGTAAATATTAACGTACCTGTTACATTAAAGTGGCGCCTTAAAACTAATTATCACAAATTTATCTATTCTTCTATTACTATGGCTGACGATGTGATCTATATGGGGAGCATTGGAAAATGTCTTTATGCTGTAGACAAAAATACGGGTGAGCAAAGATGGGAATTGTATGAGAAGAAAGCTCTTTTTTCCGCTCCCTCGGTGGTTGATGGTGTGGTCTATGTGGGGAAATACGATTATAGTGGTGATATTGACATTACCTCTCTTGAAGCTATAGATGCTGCAAGTGGTAAATTGAAATGGCGCTTTAGACTGGGAGGAGTGTCACCAGTTGTATATTCACCAACTGTAGCTAACGGCACGGTCTATATAGGAAGCCCGGATTACCATATTTATGCAATAGATGCAAAAACTGGTGAGTTTAAGTGGCGTTTCGTTGACGAGTTTAATCGGGACTATGAGCCAGGAGATTACTTTTTTTCTCCTGCCCCATTATTTGCTGAAAACGTGGTTTATATTGCAAATGGTAACAATCTGTATGCCTTTGACGCAAATAGTGGTGAGTTTAAGTGGCGTTTTGAAACGAGGTCTCAGGTAACTTCCACTCCTGCAATGGTTAATGATATGGTTTATGTAGGTAGCAGTGATAGTTATCTATATGCTATAGACGCTGATAGTGGCAAGCTAATATGGGGATATGAGGCGGAGGGTATTATCTTTTCCCCTATTATTACTGATAATATTATCTATTTCGGGGATACGGATTACTATCTTTATGCTGTTGACATTAACAGCGGCGAGTTGAAGTGGCGCTTTAAGACGGGAAATGAAATAACTGCCTCTCCTTCAGTTGTTGATGGCGTTATCTATGTGGGGAGTTGGTTTTTCTCTCTCTATGCTTTGGACTCGAAAAGTGGTAAGAAAAAATGGAGATATGAGGCGGAAGGCCCTATAGATTCCAACATCATTGTTGTTGACGATGTTATTTACTATGGATGTCGGGATGGTTATCTTTACGCCCTGGAAATAAAAAAATAGCAGTTAAATGAATAAAGATATTGAAAAGTAAAAATAGGATTAATAATACCCCCCCCTACCTAACCCCGCCCCCTGCCCTCTCCTTGGCATAGTCGAGGTATCTCCGATACTCCCCCAACATTTTATCATCAACAGTATCTTTCCGGGCGCCAAGGATGAGCGCCGTCTCAAGGCTTTCCACCGCCCCGTCCCAGTCCAAAAGAACAATCTTGGTAAGCCCCATGTGGTAGTGGAGCATGTCGTCGTCAGCGCCGAGGTTTATCACCCGCTCGTAATTCTCCAAGGCGTGGTAGTGCATCCCCATGGCATGGTAGGTAAGCCCAAGGTTGTGGTGGGCGCGGGCAAAAGAAGGGTCAACCTTCAAGGTATCCATAAACGCTTTCATGGCGTCAGTGTAGTTGCCGTTATTAAAGTGAGAAATGCCGAGGTAGTACAAAAGCTCCGGGTCGTTGGGGTTAGATTTTAGGGCGCCCGTAAAAACGGACACCGCATCATCGTATCTCCCGTCCTCTATCAGCGAAACCCCGTCATCGCTCAAGGCTTCAAGCTTACTCGCCGAAAATGACGCCATCCCGACAACAAATAAAAGTACAA
>JAUWME010000246.1 GCA_030613285.1 Candidatus Zymogenus sp.
AATGTTTTTTCAAGTTCATCTAAGAAAACGTCTCGCCTCCTCTTTGCCGATTCGTAAATGGCAAAGCTCATTTTTAGAATCTCCTTTCCCTCCACCCCTGTCAAAAGGGGTGCCTCTTCACCATCAATGGCCGAGATGAAATTTTCCGCAGCGCCCTTAAATCCCTCCACCCAGTCAGATTTTACCTTGTCGTAATACTTCCACCCCTTCGATGTAAAGACACTGACTGCGGGGCCTGTGTGGATGTCCCCTGTGCAGCGGTGGATAAAAATAATGCCCTTGCTGCCGGCAATCTCAAACCACTCGTCGTTGGCATAATATTTTGAGGGGATGTGAAGCTCCTCGGAAAAAGAAAAATCGCAGATACCGTATTTCTTTCCCCCTTTATACTTCCACATGAGGGTTACGGGACTGTCCATGATGCCATCGATGGAATCTATCCATGCACTCACCCGCTCGACCTCTCCCATAAGATACCATGCCACCGCCCACTCGTGGTGGCCGTGATCGTAGGTTTCTGAAAACCTCCCCTCGGAATATTCATCGAAGCGCCAGTCGTAGGACGAGATTGGTAAATCCCAGCCGCCGTGGGCGCTGTTTATCATCTTCATCCTGACCATCTGGGGTTCACCAATGTCGCCGTCATCGATTATCTTTTTTGCCAATACGATGGGGGGATAGGTGAGGTAGTTGTCGGTTACTTTGAAGATTTTGCCTGATCCCTCGCCACTTTTTATCATTCGGTCGGCGCTCTTCAGGTTTATTGTCATGGGTTTTTGAACGGCAACGTGCTTTCCGGCATCAAGGGCGTCAGCAACCATCTGCTCGTGAAACTTGTGGGGGGTTATGATCTCCACCGCATCAATGTTTGGGTCGGCCAAAAACTCATGGTAGTCTGTGTACGATTTTGTGGCTTTCCATTCCTTTTTTCTTGTCGCCAACACTTCCGGGTCATTGTCGCAGACAGCATAGAGAGTCGCCCTTTTGTTGTTTTTGTATCCCGGGGCGTGAAGGGTCGATATCAATCCGCATCCAATAAATCCGACGTTTAGCTTTTCCATTTGTACCTCATGTAAAAAATCTTTATATTATAGTGCTGTTTGACAAACAATATTTTTGGGCAGCATTTTACTTTAAGGTGCCGCCTTTTACAATAAGCATTACAAGAAATATTGCAACAGATAACATCAGCAATAATTAGGCGCTGTTACTGCTTTTTCTTAAAACTACAAGCAAAGATGCAACGAATAAAACAAGGCAAACAAGAACCAGAAAGAGTGGAACGTGAACCACCTCCCCGGCTTGGGTTAACGACATCCCCGGATATTCAATAATCCCAAAAAGGAAAAATGCTGAGAAGGTATTAAAAAGGGCGTGGGAAAGGAATGTGTCCGATATGCTGTATCCCCTCGATAACATTGCAGCATAGACAACACCCAGCGACAACGCCGCCGGAAACTGAAGCGGGTTTATATGGACAAACATAAAGATGAAGGAGGAGACGATAATTCCCATTAAAGCTCCACGGTTTGCCGCAACTGCCCTATAGATGACCCCGCGAAAAAGAGCCTCCTCCATAAGCGGCCCGAAAATAGTCAGAGCAACCATCCCAAGCAATTTGTCTCCCTGATTTTCCATGACAAAGGAGTTAGTAATGTACTCAGTGAGTTTAGAATAGATCTCTGGTGGAATAACATAGTCAGCGATGATGTTCTCCAACTCTGATGCCAACACTGCAGCAGTTAGGGTCATCAAAATAATTGACAATACCTTTCCTCCTCTCACCACATCCCAATGAATTGTTTTTTCAAATGACGTCTTGTTTACAAACCTCGCAATAAACACGATAATAAGGGCAGGGATGGTAACTCCGGCAAGGAGCATAAGACCCTGGGATCCGAAAAAAGCCATTGCAAAAACGGCAACAACAATCTGCAGCAGAAGAAAAAGGAGTGCCATGAGCACTGCCATAAACATATCTGGAAATTGTTCTTTCACGAGCCCTCCACTTTGCAGTTTTCTTAAAAACCCTCGACCATTTGAAAGTACTGTCTAAAACATTGTCCGAAAAAGATTTTTGACAAGTCCTTGTATGTGTGATAAAGATAGTGTAATTTCAGAGTTTTCTTTCAACAGGTATTTTTTGGACATTTAAACTGTTTTGTTTCATAAATTATCGAGGTCTTTATGAGCCTACCAACATATCAATCCTCGCACAAGATAGCAATCTCAATCTTCAAATATACTCTATTGTTTTTTATCTTAACCTTACTATCATATCCCGCTCATTCCCGCAAGGAATTTGTAATATGGGAGGAAGCCACCAAGGCACTCAACGAAAGGAGGTACGAAGATGCGATTGAGCTTTACACCCGTTGGATAAAGCGATATCCCAATAACCCACAGATTTATAAAGCACTCACAAACCGCGGGAGGGCTTTTATAATGATTGGGGATTTGGATGCTGCCGAGATTGATCTGGAGCAGTCCTTGAGGGAAAACAATCGTCACTCCCCCACCATCAGTGCCTTGGGGGAACTTAGGGCTGCCAGAAAGGACTGGAACGGTGCCCTTGCATATTATAAAATTTCGATGGAGCTTGATCCGGGAAACCCGACACATCACATAAAGCGTTCGATAGTTTACAGAAACAAGGGCAATATAAAAAAGGCCCTTTTGGATATTGAGGAAGCAATTCGGCTTAATCCTAAGATTGCCATCGCCTATTTTAACAGGGGGATATTAAGAAATGATTTGGACGACATTGATGGAGCCATCACGGATTTTACTAAATGTATAAAATTGATGCCCAACTACCTCACAGCCTATTACAAGCGGGGTTTGGCCCACGAAAGACAGAGTAATTACAAAAAGGCCCTTCATGACTATAACATTATACTTAAAAGGAAACCGAATCATTTTGGAGCGCTGTTTAGCAGGGGATTGATTCATGCCAGATACGAGAGATATAACCTTGCAATCAATGACCTTACAAAAGCCGCCGTTACGAAACCAAAAAACGGCGCCATTCAATATAACATTGGCGTAATTATGGAGAATATTGGCAACTATGACGAGGCAGCTAAATATTTTAAAAAGGCCTGCAGCTTAAATAAAGAGTTTTGTGATTAGAGGCAGTTCAAGACACTTGTAAATAGTGCAATACCATTTTTTGCTGTATTCTTTAGTATGATGTTCTTTTGATCTTCAAACCAATAGTTGCGCCATCAAAAAAACCACAGCGCAAACAGTACCATTGCTGTTTTACGATCTTGTTTATACAAAAAAAGACCGGCAATAAATGCCGGCCCCTTCTCTCTTTAAGTCCGTTTTGAGTCCACAAGTTGTTAGTTTTTCAGTTAATCTTTTATAGCAACATTTAAGATTGACAACTAAAATCGATCTTTTAGTTGAATATCTAAAATGGCTATCAGCCCAGCAAATGCGTTAAAGGTGGCTTAACGTGTTAAAGTAAAGATGACTTAAATATTTCCTGCGGCTCTCTTGGAGGCCTTCAGCGGGTTTACTTTTAAGGCTTCGACTTTTTCTTCTTTTTTGATGTGTGTTGCAAGGTTACAAAGTCCTCTCACCCACTTGGCGGCTGGGTCCGCAGCCGAAGAGCAGTATTTTCCTGTTGGAAATTCAACAATCTTGTTGCATCCATCGCATTCTTCGATTACGGTATGACACATCCCGCCGTTGAATTCACACCCTCTTTTGCTCATAAATACACAATCGATTCCTTCTTTTACGGTTTGACAGTTCAATGTTAGGGTCCTCCCTTCTTCTTAAATGAAGTGTTAAAAAAAGCCGGGGTCGGAGCCCCGGAGTTCTGTTTAAGTTTAATCCTTTATTATATACTATGACTCGATTTCTGTCAACAAAATAACGCAAAATAATTTAGAGTTGTTGGAAAAAGGGGGGTACCATGTACCTTCCTTTTTCCAATGGACAGTTTATAATTGATTGCAATTTATAAAACACTTGTGTTATAATTAAAAAATGCTTTTGTATTCTAATAGTCTGGGAGATAGGTTATGGAAAAGAAAAAGACTTCTGATAGCAAAATAGATATCACTTCATATCATGGAATGGCTGAGAAGTATCTGGAGATCGCCGGAGTGATGATACTTTCCCTTGATATCAATGGCAAGATTACCCTCATCAATCGGAAAGGTGAAGAAATCCTTGGATGGTCAAGGGATGCTCTCATCGGTAAAAACTGGTTTGAGACTTGTCTTCCTAAACACAACCAGAAGAGTGTTCAAAAAATATTTAATGGTATTATGGCAGGAAAGTTAAAGCTTCATGAAAATGTTGAAGAAGTTGTTGTTACTAAGGATGGAGAGGAACGTTTAATCGACTGGCGCAATAGTGTCTTAAAAGATTCAGAGGATAATATTATAGGGACATTGAGTTCAGGTGCTGACATCACCGAGCGCAAAAGAGCGGAGGAGGCATTAAAGGAAGGCGAAGAGCGATACCGTAATCTTGTAGAAAACATCAATGACGTGATATACAACCTCAATATGGAGGGCAATTTTACCTACATCAGCCCGGCAATTGAGCGTATTTCCAAATA
>JAUWME010000162.1 GCA_030613285.1 Candidatus Zymogenus sp.
TTTGCATCCACGGCATAAAGGGTGCCATCCCAGCTCCCAAAATATACCACCTCGCCTGAAATCCCGGGCGATGAAACAACGTCATCCCATGTCTTGAAACGCCAAAGCATCTTACCATTCATTGCCGATATAGCATAGAGATAATTATCGTTGCTTCCCACATAAACCACACCATTTGACACCGCAGGCGATGAAAGAATCCAGTCGCCGGTCTTAAAGCGCCACCGCTGTTTTCCCTGCCTATCGTCAAATGCGTAGAGATAGCCGTCCCAACTGCCCACAAAGACCATGTCCCGATAAAGGGCCGGAGACGAGGTAACGCAGTCGTCAGTCTCAAACCTGAAGCTCTCAAGCCCGGACTTTACACATATTGAATATATTATTCTGTCTGTGGAACCAATATACACCATCCCTTTGCCGGTTGCAGGCGATGAGAATATTTTGTCCCCTGTCTTAAAACGCCAAATCTCCTCACCGCCTTCGTCACCAATAGCATCGTCAATGGCGTAGATATTGCCGTCCGTCCCGCCAAAATAGACCTTCCCATCATCAATTAGTGGCGATGAATAGATTGGGCCTCCTGCTCTCCATTTAGACGCAATGGAAGAAATCACACCATTTCCTGCATCTTCGTAAAAACCGGTACGGTATGCGTTTCCTCGAAACATCGGCAGATATGGATCAGAGGCTTTGCGCCATGGTGCTTTGAAATATTCTCCCTCAACAATCGGCCCTTCACACCCCTCTTTTTCCATCACCTTTTCAGAACCTTTCAAAAACTGGGGCAGTCTAATTGACTCCCTACCCGGCCATTGCTCCAAGGAGTTTATTGTAAACGCCACCACAATTGCCAGAAGAGTCAGGGCAACCACAACCAATCGCCCACCCCCCGCCTTCCGGTCCCTGCCGTTAAAATTCAATCTTTTAATAATTTTAAGCATATTATAGAAAATTACAAAATTGTTTTCTTATCTCTAAAAAAGTCCCCTTTTAGAAAAAGATGAGCTTCGTTGATATTTTAGCTTCAATTAAAAAGTTGTGCCGGGGCTGGACACAACTAATTCGATTTGGATATTATTTTTGCTCATAGGCAATGGGTTTAAACCCATTGCCTTGATGTCTCAACTGCTCTCCGAATATTAATTGAAACCATTTTTCCCCCGCCCATCAGCCATATTGGTATTGCAGCAAAATCTCAAATAATTTTATCAAGGGTCTCAACTTCAACTTGTCAATGTTCCTGATGTTCTGTATGCTTAATAAAACACTCATCCCTGCAATCTGGACAAATTCCGTGGCTAAAATCAGCCTCTGAGTTGTCCCGTATGTAAACCTCCAGCTGGATCCATTTATCGTTCTCGTCTCTGATCTTCTTGCAGGTAGCGCAGATGGGAATAATCCCGCTTAGTCTCTTCGCCTTCTTCAGGATGAGTTTAAGTTCTCCCAACAATTTCCTTTCCCAATCATCAAGCTCCCGTTTTGTAACGTCCCTCAGAATTGCTATAATAACCGCTTTATCCAGAAGAGTTGTTGTGCACGCGCTGACCTCGACGAGAACCTCATCCCCCTTGCCATTTAAAATAAAGATATTTTCATAAATCACGTCTTTATCTTTTGATATTCTTTTTATGACCTTAATGTTTTCTCTAACCTTACCATCGGGAAACAGCTGAAGAACATTAATCCCGATGAATCTGTCATAATCAATTCCAAACAGCTCTTCCGCTTTTCTATTCACCTCCAAAATATCCTGGCTCTCAAGGTCGATTATCAATATTGGATCGTTGGCCGCCTCCATGATAGTGTGATATTTTTGCTCGGATTGCCTAATTTTTGTGCCTACATATTTGTTGTAAAGGGCGACCTCAATCGCCGCCTTAATTTCCCTCTCCTGAAAGGGTTTAACAATATATCCAAAAGGCTCGGTAGTCTTTGCCCTCATAATATTTTCATCATCGGCATAGGCCGTAAGAAAAACAACAGGAATCTCAGTTTCATCCTTGATGATTCTGGACGCCTCAATCCCGTCCATCCCACCCGGCATTATTATGTCCATCAACACGAGATCGGGATTCAGCTCCCTCGATTTTTTCACCGCCTCCCTTCCTGATGTCGCCCGCCCCACCACGTCGTAGCCCATGGAGTTTAGTCTCTCTTCAATCTGCATTGAGATAATAACCTCATCATCAACTACCAGTATTCTGGACATCTTCATCGTCCTCCATTATTGCTTTGAATTTAATAACAAATTCAGTTCCCTTGACGTGGCTTATGGTTACCTCACCCTTCAATTGCTCCCTGACGAGGTTCCTGACAAGCCTAAGTCCCAAACTTTGTACTTTCTCAAAATCAAAGTCGTCCGGTAACCCCACACCGTCATCTTTGACCACAACAGTAATGACACCCTGCGAAGATTTGCTGATCTCACACTTGAGGATTCCCTTTTGTCTCTTTTTAAAGGCATGTTTGTAGATATTTGTGATTAGTTCATTCAAGACCAGGCCAAGAGGAATTGCCTGATTAACGGGGAGGGTAACATCAAAGTCCTCAATTGCATGGTCAACCTCTGTCTCTCTCGAAGAGTGAACCACCGATATATATTCTATCAGATCTTTGGAATGTTTTGCAAGGTTTATTTTATCAAATCTTTCACTCTGATAAAGCTGTGAGTGTATCAGGGCCATGGTGTGTACCCTTGAGCGTGCATCGTTGATTAAATTGTAACTCTCCTTTTCACCCATCCTCATGCTGTCCATATCAAGGAGACTTGAGATAACCTGCAGGTTATTTTTTACCCTGTGGTGAACTTCCCTTATGAGTATCTCCTTTTCTGATAGAGATTGCTTTATCTTCTCATCGGCAATTTTTCTCTCGGTGATATCTTTGGTAAAATTTACAGTAGCGACAACCTCTCCATCATCGTTAAAAACGGGTGATATGGTCGCCTCTGTGTGGATCCCGTTCTCAGGATCAAAATCCTCCCTGACCACAAGCCCCTTCGTTTTGATGGCTTCCAGATGGGGACAATTTGGCAGGGGTTGTTTCAGCCCATGTACAAACTCGTAGCATACCTTCCCAACAATGTCTCTGGGATGTAAATTGAATGTGTCCGCAAATGCCATGTTCACCTTGATGTAGCGATGGTCTTTATCCATTATCGAGATTTTATCAGAAAAGGAATCGAACATTGCCCGCCACTCCTGGGCCACGCCGATAATCATCTCCTCCCATTTCTTACGAAAGGTAATATCGCTTATAACGCTGGCATAGGCAATTATCTTCCCATCGCCATCAAAGATGGGAGTAATCCTCACTTCGGAATCAAAAGTGGAGCCGTCCTTCCTCCTATTTTTAACATCACCCACCCAAACCTCGCCTGCTGCCACAGTGCCATAAATATCCTTCTGAATTTGATCCGCCATGGGTTCGGCGTTCATAAAATCGGGAGTTTTGCCCAAAAACTCATCTTCAGAGTATTGGTAAATATCTATCGTGGCTTGATTCACATAGACAATCTTAAACTCGGTATCAGTTACAATGATGGAGTTGGTTACCTGCTCGGTGATGGCACTTTGAAATTTATGTGCCTCCTCGGCAAGTCTTTGATCAGTGATGTCTCGGTTACTGCCTCGGCGGCCAAGAAGGTTTCCATCCGTATCGTAAACCGGTTGACATACGTGCCCAATCCACTTAGTTTCACCATCCTTTGTTACAATGCGAAAGTTGAGATAATATGCTTTATGATAATTTTCCTCAATTTCGTTTTTGTGTTCTTCAAGGAGATGTCGATCATCCGGGTGTGCGATCTTTTTTACAATGTTTGGATCATCAAAAAGGTCTTTCGGTAAATATCCCGTTATTCGCTCCACCGACGGCGAGGTGTAGATGAACTTACCATCGACCCCCTTCCAGTACTCCCAATCGAAGGTAAAATCTGCAAGCGTGCGAAATTTTTCCTCGCTCTCTTTTAGTGCCTCCTCTGCCCGCACCCGCTCGGTGATGTCTCTCACTACATGAACCACCTTTTTAGTATTGCCTTCTTCAACACTGATCGGATAAGTAAAGACATCAAATATCCGGTTGTCAAGGTGCGGTTCCTTGATCTCAAGTTGTTCAAGTTCTCCAGTCTCGAATGATTTTGTACAGGGACAGAGGAGAAGAGGTTCGTTGCTGCCATGAAATAATTCATAACACTTCTTTTCTTCAATCTCTTTGTCGCCAAATGTCTCCTTCATGGCCCTATTTACCCGGAGGATATTTCTTTCGGAATCTATAATGGCTATCATGTCATCTACGGCATCAAAGGTCTCCTGCCACTCCTCGGCGGTGCTAGCCAGCGCTTCCTCGATCCGCTTTTGCTCGGTGATGTCGGTAATAGAAACAAATACTTTAGAATATGTTTCCTCACTACCCGGCGCTACAGTCCATTTAAATGATATATGTATTTTTTCTCCAGTTAACGTTCTATTGACAGCTTCACCCTCATAGGCTGTTTTACCCTCTGCAATTTTTATAATTTCCTCTTTAAAAGCATCGTAAGTCTCTTCGTCAAAGAACAGACCTAAACCTTTGAAAAAATTCTCTTTATTTTCTGCATTATACATTTTTAAAGTGGCTTTATTTATATCAACCACCCTGACCAAAGACGCGCATTTTTCTACATCTTTCTTATTATTCTTAAAATATTCCCTAAAATCTTTAACACCTGAATTTCGTAAAGTATCAATGTATTTCTTCACTTCTGAGAAATCCTCCACCCACAACGAAATCGGGGAATTTTCAAAGAGGCTCTGGTATTCCTGCTGGCTCTTCCTCAGTGCCTCCTCGGTATGCTTTCTGTCGGTGATGTCTCTGGCTATCCCAAAAGTCCCTACTACTTTTCCACTTTTGTCTTGTAGCGGTTTATTCTTAAAATAGCAAACCTTCCCATTTTTAAAAGTCAATTCGTATTCTACAATATCTCCCTGAAGTGTCTTCATATACTCTTCTTTTGCAACTTTCTGACTCTCCTCAGTAAACAGCCTGAGAAATGGTTTTCCTATAATCTCATCTAAGGGCAAACCTGTTACTTTTTCAGCATTTTTGTTGGTAAAAACCACGTTTCCTTTATCATCAGCTCTATAAGGGATATCATCGATATTTTCGAAGAAGAAATTTAACTCCTCTTTGCTCTTTATCAGCTCTTCCTCGGCCAGTTTCTTCTCTGTGGTGTCTCGCCAGATGCTTACAACAACCCCTGCCTCCTCATCTATGATTTGCTTGACAACCGAGGCGTTGACACTCAAGTGAATTTTTTTATCACCCGAAACTTTTGCAAATTCCACGTCCCGACTTACCCCTGCTTTGCGTACCTTTTTCTCTAACTCAGCCCAACGCTTTTTTGCGTCTCCTTCAAACTGCTCCAACCATTCAAAGAGGCTTGTCTCATTGACCTCCTGCATTTTTTTGCCAAACAAGTTACAGAATGCCTCGTTGACCATAATGATGTTCTGAGAAATATCGGTGACGACAACACCATCAATGGAGGCGAGAAACGTTGATTTAAAAAACTTGATCGTTCGGGAAAGTGCCTTTTTGTCTTGTGAGTACTCGGTGATATCTTCAGTATGGATTAAAACGAGGTCGGGGGGAACGTAGGTGTAGCTTATTGCCAGGTGTCTTCCATCGCTGAAAAACTTATTTCTGTCAACAATCTCCCTCTTTACGTATGTCTTCTTTCTGTAACAGCTGTACAAATCACTCAATATCTCCTTTCCATCATCAAATATCTCATTTGCAACCATTCCCAGATAACCCGAAATATTCCCGTCGGTAACCGTGAGGGCAGCGTTGTTGTAGTTGAGCAGAACAAAACCTTCCTTCATTTTCTGCCAAGTGTATGTTGGGATTGGAATTCCCATGTACTGGGCCCTGAGTTTCAGCTTCGATTCAACAAGCTCTTCCTCTGT
>JAUWME010000254.1 GCA_030613285.1 Candidatus Zymogenus sp.
CTCCAGCACAATGTAAAATCGCTTTCGACCAAAGACACATCGTTGGCCTTCCAAATCCAATCGGTTTGTTCGGCTCATTTCCTGTCTGAGAATTCAGCCATCTCCCACAAAGCTCCGACGTTTCTTCCCTGTTCACCGTTATTCCCCTTATATATTTTGATGGGATACTTTTAATTTGTCTTTGACATTCACGAGGGTGTTTGAGAGAGGCACATATACTCTTGACAACTTACAAAATAAATCAACCACTTGGCATCACAGACATCACCGAAAAGGTAAGGCTCCCACGGGCAATCTCCACCCCAGAAACCTTGGCCTTCACATCAAATTTGTGGAGGGCGCCAAAGACGGTATTGAGGTTTACGTGAAGGCTCAAAATATCTCCTTCTTTGGCGTACTCATCAAAGGAGAAATTTCCGATTTTCACAAGATAGCCCATGGAATTGACTAAATCACCTGGGCCTTTTGTGGAATCACCACTTGTGGGAGGGCCACTTGTGGAATCACCATCTTTGTGATTACTAATTATGGGGGGACCATTTGGAGGGGGGTCTTTGAAATACCTTCCGGCAGCCACGATAAAGGCGGCGGTTTGGGCCGCGGCCTCAATAATCATAGGCCCCGGCATAACCCGCTTTTTTAGCAGGTACGTGTCCAAGAAATCCCCAAAGACGCCGTCTGATACGAGCTTTTTTTCTCCAACACCGCATTTTCCAAACTCAACTACCTCAACCGAGTCGATGAGTAAAAATGGGGGGCGATGGGGGATTACCTTAACGATGTCTTGTGCAGTAAACCTCATGAGAGGTCTTTTCTCTCCCGTAATACAAAATCTGCCAGTGAGCCAAGAGATTGAAAGGCCTCTTTTCCCACATCCTCATCTGGAATAACAATCCCAAATTCTTTTTCCAGCGCCACCACAAGCTCCAGGGCGTCGATGGAGTCTAACCCCAGCCCGTTTCCAAAAAGTGGGTCATCCACCTCTATGTCAGAGGGTTCAACATCCTCCATCTGGAGGCTCTCAATAATAAGTAGTTTCAACTTTGATATCAGTTCATTCCTGTCTTCCAAAAGGTTCTCCCTCGCTTAAATTGTAATATTAGTAATCCATCCAATCAAAATATTTCTTTATGTCAAGCCACCGTCCACAGACAATACCTGCCCGGTAATATAGTTTGACTTTTCAGATGCTAAAAAGAGCACTGCGCCGGTAACCTCCACCGGGGTGCCGAGCCTGCCGATGGGAACAGCCGACAGAAGTTCTTTTATTACATCATCATTGAGTTCATCCATCATCTCAGTCTCGATGAGACCCGGCGAAACGGCATTTACGCATATGTTGAAACGAGCGATTTCTCTGGCCAGTGAACGCGTAAAACTGATCACCCCGCCCTTGGAGGAGGCATAGTTGGTCTGGCCGGGCCTTCCCAAGATTGCCGACGGAGAAGCCATGTTCACGATTTTACCGTACTTCTCACCTATCATAAGCCGTATGGCCGTTTTACAGCAATTGTAAACACCCTTGAGATTTATGTCAATTACCCTGTCCCAATCATCCTCGGTCATAAACATCAACAGTTTGTCTCTAATAATCCCTGCGTTGTTGACAAGGATATCGAGCCTGCCCGGGCCTTTTTTGATTTGCCCGAACATCTCCTCGACTTCGGCACTGTTTGAGACATCGGCCTTTATTGCCGTTACTACCTGCCCACTTCGATTCAAAGAATTAATCTCCGAAACCACATCCTTGGCAGCAGAATCATCTGTGGAATAGTTGATAATGACATCAGCCCCCTTCTCTGCCAAGGCAATGCTGATCGCCCTTCCAATTCCTTTGGAGCCGCCGGTGATTAGCGCAACCCTTCCCGACAAATCAAAATCTTCTGTTTTACCAGTGATCATTTCTCATTTCCGCCGTTATCTATTTAAAACCTCGAATTTCATCTATCTAATCGATTAAACTACCTTCGAGGTAAAAAATGATAAATTATCCCAATTAACCCTTTAAGTCAAGCAAAAACTTTTCCAGTTTTTTCAAAATACTTCGGGGATGTTTTGTAAATATGATTCAATATTTGAAGCTTCAATGCTTTTTGAAACTACCCGATTCTGTAATGGAAAATAATTTTTAAACCCACATCAATCTTTCGGCCTGTGCACCACAAATCTGCACCTGTCGTCTCCCTTCGCCATACAGAGAACCTCTTCAACCTTCGTCTCCTCACCCAACATCCACGCCACCGCTCCGTGCATAAAACCCGTCTGAATGTAACACATCTCATTTTCGGTCTTCATACCCACACACATATAACAGGGTGAAATCTCGAAAATCATCCCCACTTCCTGCTCCAGCAACGTATAAACATCCCCAAAAATAGCCACGGAGGCGTCAGTCATTATTTTGTACATCTTCAGAAATTCGTCAAACTTCCTTTCAGTGGCAAACCCCTCTGGTTTGATACCCTCAATATTAACGAGGGTGGGTGCCACTTTTGCCATTAAGCTAAAGCCCCGTTTTCCCGCCTGAAACATAATGGCCCTTGCCCCTCTCTCTCCCAGAACCTCAACAAAAGTGGTGGCCATTCTTGTAAAATCTTTGAAATCGTGCACCATCTCAAAATCATTGGGGGGATAGTTGCCAATAAATTTTTTCAACCCGGCAAAGTTCAAGATCGAAACAAGTCCGTTTTTCCCCAATATTTCTTCGCAGACGTTCAAGGAAAGGTAAAAAAGCTGATTCGGCAATTTCTCCTGACGAGACATCGTTTTTCCCTTCTGTTAACGTTTTATAAAAATCACGATTTTTTTCATTGGACCGCTTCGTTACCATAATACAACACTATTTGGGATTATTCAAGCAAGTTTACCTTTTTAATTGGCACACTCTAAAAACCCACGATACTGCCTTCAACTTATCTCTAAACCTATTGAAATTGATTCAACAAGGCTCGTTTTCGGCAAAGCACACATTGATAATGGGCATGAGGACACCGGATTTTGGCATACCGAAAATCCATTTTCTTTCGTGCTCGATAAACTGCTTGCAGGGTTTTTCACCGGACATGATTTTCTTCATAGATTGCTTGTTGGCTTAACGCTTCGATTTTAGATTACTGAATTTCAATGCACGAAAAGGTGTTATCTTCAAAACAAACACACGTCTTAAAAAACGGGCTCTCATCTTCAAAAAGATAAACGTCTCAAAAAATCAGATACACGCCGGGCAAACGGCCATGCACTCAAAGCAGAAGTATTGAAACCCAATAAATTGAGATTGATAGAGATGTAAAAATTTTTGGTCCATCAACATCTTCTTTTTCTCCTCATCAGATGCGTCAATCATCTTGTAATAAAATCTAATCATTCCGCCAATTCCGTAGGGCTGGGATTTCTTGAGGCACTTCATAAAATCGGTCTTCCCCTCCACATCAAGGGCCCCACTTGGACAGGACTCCACGCAGAGGTTGCAATTGTCGCAGAGGTCATCTTCCACCATTGGATCGGAACCTAAGGGCAATTCTGTTAAAATTACAGTAAATACAATCCGCGTTCCAAACTCAGGATTGATAACGATGTTGTGGCGACCGAAGACGCCCAGCCCCGCCGCCACGGCGGCATGGCGAAGGGAGACGTCCCCGACGCTCCCCATGTACGGAAGATCCATGTTCAATGGATACGAGACGGCAACCGAGGCCGCCTTCGTTCCCGTCCCTTTTTCAATATATCGGGTCATTAGATAATTGTTCTTAAGCGACAACTCCATCTCCCCCATACGAGACGACATGGCAATCCGCATATTTTTACTCTCCACGGCGCCGTGATTACTGCGATATCCCAAAACAACCATCGATTTAACACCGGGGAGTATCGTCTTCGGATCCGGCGACCTCTCGGATTTGTAGTCGGCAATATCGGCAAAACCCACCACGTCAGCCCCAATCTCGATTCCATAATTTCTAATTTCTTCCTTTTCCATCATCTCCTCCTTTTTTAATCAACCTTCTTCGCACTTTTAGTTTCTAATATCACTCTTTGATATTTTATGCATTTGAGGCACCCCAAAAAATTTACCCGTTACCTGCACGAATCCTATCCAAGAAGCCCCTCAAAACCACCTCCTCCTCATCTTTGAAATCGATCAAAAACTCCCTGTTCGCCTCAATCATCAGCTCTTTGAGATTTTCACCGATCTTTCGTCCCTCATCTGTAAGAGTGACCACTATTGCCCGGCGGTCTTTTGGGTTCTGCTCCCGTATGAGAAGCTCTACTGTTTCAAGCCTGTCGATGATGCCTGTCAGGGTGGCGCTGTCAAGGAGTGTCCTATCACCCAATTCTTTGGATGAAACCCTGTCTTTGTCGTAGAGAAAGCCCAAGACCATCGCCTGCACGGCGGTAACATTTAGCTCTGCCACCTTTTGTGCCCAGAACCGCGCTGCCCCCTGGCCTGCCTTTACCAGCTGAAAAAAGATGCAGTCTTTTGGTTTCATTGTTTTTATTTCCTTTTTA
>JAUWME010000153.1 GCA_030613285.1 Candidatus Zymogenus sp.
GAGCCCGACAAGGCGAAGATGCTTCTCTTCAGGTCTTATGGCAACATCCTTGATATTTACGACAACATTGGGCTTGAAAAGCAGATGCTGGAAATCACCAATGAGTTCATTGCTTTTATCAAAGAGTACAAAAGAGCACCCCTTCCTGATAATCAGATCCCAAAAAGTAATGTGGACAATTTTCTGGCCTACTGCTATGCCCAGAAGGGAACAAATCTCGATGAGGCCCTACAGCTTATCAATGAGGCCTTAAAGAGTGATCCAAATAGTTATGCAATGATAGACACCAAGGGGTGGGTTCTCTACAAGATGGGTGAGAAGAAAAAGGCCCTTAAATTGTTAAAGAAGGCTCTAAAACTGTGCAAGGAGAGCGAGACAAAATGCACTGTGATTGAACACCACTTCAAAATTGTCGAAAAAAGCGGAGTTGACAAATAGAAATGCTCTATGCAGAAATTACTTGAACAGAGAAAAAGGGATCCCATAAACGGGAGCCCTTTTCTTTAACCCCATTAGACCATTCTCAGTCTCTCACAATTTACAAAATCATTTCATCAACTAACCCTCAATCCCCAAACCACAAACATCCTCCAACCCTTCATCATCCCAGCAACCCCAACAACCCATCACCTCCCAACCCTCTAACAACAAAATCCCAGCAACCTACCAAGTTGCGCTCCAGTTTCCACTTCCATAGTTTGAGTATATGATAAGCTTAAAAGTTCCAACGCTGTTGCCTTTCTCGTCGACCACTCCATTGAGAATTACAACATTGTTTTCAGCAAGGTCGTAATCTCCCACTATGGTCTTGCCGTCTGGCCCTGTCACTTCGACCCAAAAGCCAGCGGAATCTTCTGGATATGTAAATGTCACTTCGACGATGTCAGTAACCTTAATGGGAATCTCACACGATTCACCGGGGTTTTCCAGAATACCCGTTGCCGAATTTTCCATTATGGCGCATTTTGGGTCAAAGTCAGTTTCCAAAGTCCCTGACCCCGAACCCTCATTCTCTAACGTATATTTTGCAGACCAGCGACCCTCACCGCTTTTGGAGTAGATGGTCAGGTAGAAAGTGCCGCCGTTTAAAAGGACAATATCGTAACCTTTCCTCAACTTGATGTCGTCCAAAAGCGTAGTGCCGTCTTTGGCCATAATCTTGACCCAGAAATCTGCTGGCTCTCCCGGAATGACAAATGTTACTCTCAATTGATCGATATCACCGGCGTTGACGGTGAAGGTGTATGAATCTTCGGGGCCTTTGAGAAAACCGTTCTCGGTTATCGTGCCATCCACATTCTCTGGAACCACAGGACTGATCGTTTTTGGGGATGACCCGACAGAATCTACAGATGAGGCTTTTCCATCATTTGCATTTGAGCTTGAGGATCCTCTCAATTTATCACAACCAACGAAGACAAATATCAATACCAGCAACATCAGGAGTGATAGTATTGTTATCCACGAAAATATTGTTTTAGACGTTTTTGGCATTTTTGGCATCATCAATGAAATCACAGCTTTACCATGCAGCACTCCAGTTTCCCGAACCGCTGTTTGCAGTTATAGTAAGGCTGAAGCTCCCTTCACCTGTAAGTTTGATAATCTCGCCGTTGTCAAGCTCGAAATTGCCCAGAACAGAGCCATTATCGGGATCAACGACTTTCACCCAGAACTTTCCATACCCCTCCGGATATGTAAAGGGGACCTCAATGTAGCCCGAGCTGCTATAAACGACAAATGTACACGACCCATTAACAGGGAGATATCCATAAGCGGAATTTCCCGAAGTATTACACGTTGGAGACGCTGGTGCAACAGGTGCTGTGTCTCCTATAGTGTAAGTTGTAGACCAGTTTCCTGCACCAGCCTTAGAATAGATGGTCAGGGAGAATACTCTACCGCCCTTGAGCTGAATAATCTCGCCATTGTCCAGATCAAAATCTCCCAGGACTTTAACTCCGTCTTCACCAACAACTTTAACCCAGAAATCCACAGATCCCTCAGGATACACGAAGGGAAGCTCTACGAAGTCATCTGTCCCGGCATCCAGAGAAAAGGTGTAAGATGCTCCGGGGCCGTTCAGATATCCATTCTGGTTAAAAGTACCACCTGGAATCCCCGGCGCTGGTGTTATCGGTGCCGGCGTCTCGGGAATTTCCGGTTTGCTTTCCGTAAACTTGCTGATAAGGTCCTTGGCGATGTCGCACCCTGTAAAGGTCAATCCAAAAGCCAGAACCACCGCCAAGATCAGTATTGATAATTTTTTCATTTTTTCCTCCATTTTTATTTTAACGTTTTATTAAACTCTATTACCAAATTTCCAAATTTTTTGTTACATACGTTATTTTAGCCATAAAACACCGAAAAGCCAAGAGAACAATACAAATTTTTAATGCCTCTTTTCGATATTGTTATTATACTATTCAAGAAACGGTTTGTAAAGAATTTTTATCCTTTTTATTATATGGAAAATGGAGGGGGAAATATGATTTATATCACATCTTGGGAAAAAAATATTCCACCAAAAGCGAAAGGAGGACAGCAAAAAAAAGAGCCGGAAGCAAGTTCCCAACCTTGATCTTAAATTGTTTGGCGGGACTACCCAACCTCGCTGATTTCAAATCGATTAATTCAGACCCTTTATTATCACCATTTCCATTACCATTATTGCCACTATTAGCAATATCACCAAAGAGAAGGTTCAACCCAATCCCCAAGATGAGAAGCCCGCCAGTGGCTGAAAGTTCAACAACTACAGCATCCGTCAGGAACTGATTTAAATATGTCCCCAACAGAGTAATTCCCCCTTGGTAGATGAATATTGGGATTATTGAAAAAACCACCCCGATTCCAAGGGTTGAGGCAAAAGCCACCGACGCCACACCATCAAGAAGCGATTTTGCGTACAGGATTGAAGAATCACCCTTAATTCCTTCTTCAAGGGAACCCACAACAGCCATCGCCCCAACGCAATAAACGAGGCTTGCCGTAACAAACCCCGTAACAAACGTCCCCGACCCGGACTTTGTCTTCTTTTTCAGCCACTCGCCAAAACGGTCAAGGGCAGCCTCAATGTCCATCGCCTCTCCAACCACACCGCCAAGAACCATGCTCCCTGCCACGATGAGGACGTTTTTCGTCTCGATTGCCATTGACACCCCAATCAGTATAACCGAAAGGCCCAGCCCCTGCATTAGGATGTTTCTTATCTTTGGCGTTACGAATCTTGAAAAGAAAATCCCAACCAAAGACCCCAAGACAACTGCACCTACATTAACAATAGTTCCTCGCATTAATTTTTTCCTTATCTTCGATTACTATTCAGACAACATATTGAGATTGCTTTATCACCTTACTCACCCTGTCAATTGATAAAAAACCGCTGGAAGCGTGGCAATCAGGTAGCTATTACAAACCGGTTGTTTCATTTTAAAACAAGGGGCTTAAGCCCCTTGCCTACACACAACGCGATTAATTCGTCGTCTCACTCCACTTTGTCATTCTCCGCCTTGACGAAGTCAGGCGTGGCAATCTCCTTTTCCACAAATACAAAAAAGCATATTGAGATTGCTTCGTCGTTCGTCAGTCTAACGACTGACTCTCTCTTCGCAATGACATTAAAGGAACTATCTCTTTTTCCACAAAAATTAAAATCCCCTGGAAAGTCCCGCCTCACCGGCAAGGCTGACCGCCGCAAGATATTCATCACCTGTAATGGTTCTGGCAATCTCTGTAAACTCGCAGGCCCTGTACTCAGGACGATACTGCTCCATGACATTCACATATGAATCTTTGGAGAGCTCTTCCGCAATGAATTTAAAAATTCTTTTCGACTCGTCCACCCCCCCCGGCATAACCAGATGTCTTATCAAAACACCCCGTGTCGCTACTCCCCTGACATCAACCTTTAAGACTCCAACCTGACGGTGCATCTCTTTTAAAACAGCCTGTATCACATCGGGGTAATCCGGCGCATCAAGATATTTCTTTGCGGTTTTAGAATAGGTAAACTTGTAGTCAGGCATATATATGTCAAATACCCCGTCCAACAATCGAATTACCTCCATCGACTCATACCCCCCTGAGTTGAAAACAAGGGGTACTTCAAGGCCCATCTCAATGGCCCTGGGGATGGCCGCTACGATCTGGGGGACATAGTGGGTTGGCGTAACAAAATTGATGTTATGCGTTCCCTTCGCTTGGATGGCGATCATCTGCTGAGCAAGCTCTTCGATGGAGATAGCGTCGCCCCGTCCCTCGTGACTGATGTCGTAATTCTGGCAGAAGACACACTTCAGGCTACAGTGGGTAAGAAAGATGGTGCCAGAGCCATAGACCCCGACCAACGGCTGCTCCTCTCCAAAATGGGGAAAAACCGAAGATACCATCGGCAGCTCCCCGGCGCCGCAATATCCCTTCTCTCCGAGAGTTCTGTCCACCCCGCATCGTCTGGGACACAACTTACAGCTCTTGAGAAATTCCCAAAGCTTTTCGGCCCTCTTTTGCAGCTCCCCAGACTCATAGAGTGCGAGATATGAGGCTTTCACATTTTTACTATTTCCCATAAAAACAGATTAGTTGAAAGAAGCAAAAGACGCAAGTCTTTTTATGAAAAAGATGGAACATTATGGGTTAACTTTGATGTCTAAATGTGTTACACTTTCTTAAAATTGGAGGTAGAGATGAAAACAGCAAAAACCAGTATAAAATTGACCATGCGGGCAAGCTTCTTCAGGTTTCCCCTCATTAGATTGACTTTATTGTGCATAACTTTTTCCATTCTATTGTTGTCCTTCATCGGATGCAGACCCCCCGTAATCGTAAAGCCGACAATAGAACCAAAGCCAAGGGTCGGTCTCGTTCTCTCCGGCGGGGCGTCCCGGGGATTTGCCCACGTGGGAGTCATCAAGGTACTTGAAGAGGAAGGAATACCCATCGACATCATCGTTGGAACAAGCTCCGGAAGCCTGACAGGCGCTCTCTACGCATATTATGCCAATGCAGATGTGCTGGAGAGGCAGGCCAGAAAAATCAGTGCCGAGGATATTTTTGATTTCAGCATAATGAACATCAGCCGTGGTGTTGTAAAGGGAGAAAGGATTTTAAGATTTATTGAAAGCAATATCAGGATCAAAAACATCGAGAACCTAAAAATCCCCTTTGCGGCGGTAGCCACAGATTTAAACACCGGACGAAGGGTCGTTTTCAAAAGAGGATCAATCGCAACGGCGGTCAGGGCATCCAGTTCAATCCCCGGAATATTTGTCCCCGTTATGGTTGGAGGTAGACTTTTGGTGGATGGCGGTGTGGTCGATAACCTCCCCATCGACGTTGCAAGATCTATGGGGGCAGACGTCATCATCGCCGTTGATGTCTCTCAACCACCCACAAACTACAACATCAATAACTTTGTGGACATCATCCTTCAGACCTTTACTATCATGGGGGCTGAAATGAACAAGTACAAGCTAAAAGAATCTGACGTGGTCATTCGCCCCGACGTGAGTGGTGTGGGGATGATCGATTTTTCGCGGAAGGACTACCTCTTTCTTCAGGGGGAGCGGGCCGCCAGAAGGGCGCTCCCCGACATCAGGCGGGCCATCATTGAAGCGTCAAAATAATTTTCTCATTGGGAACTGTTTTTGGGCAACCACGGGGGTTGTCCCTACAAGAACACTCGCTACGGGTTCTTCACCCTGACAAGGAGAAGCAACCCCTTCTTAAACATCACCCACGGGTTGGAGCCGGAGATAACATTGCTGACACCGAGGGGGGAAAGGAGCGAAAGCCCGTTATCGGTCAATGGATACTTGAGATCGTTGGTCGTTATGCCTTCGGCATCCCCCAAAAGCGACATCAACGAAACCGTGTCCCCTACCCCGCCTTCGATCCGGTTTTTAATTCCCACATCGAGGAGCGTGACCTCCTGATCCTCGTCCACAATCTTTGCCCGAACACCCAGCTCTTTGGCCTTGATGAGAAGTGAAAGGTTGGCAAGGGCGTGATCCACCCTTCCGCCCAAAGCGCCCAGAATCACAATCTCGTTAGCCCCCCGTTTGTGGGCAATGTCAAGGGCAAGCTCTGTATCGGTAAAATCCTTGTCGGGTGGTTCCCGAATAATCGTAACCCTTCCCGCACTCCCCTCATCACTTTTCAGGCTTTCGAGGTCGGCTTCATCGATGGAATC
>JAUWME010000406.1 GCA_030613285.1 Candidatus Zymogenus sp.
TCTCCACCACCTGTGTCTATTTTATCTGTATCCCCTACACCGCCTGCATCACTTTCGGTTTCGGGCTTCACCGCTGGCGTTGTGGTTCCTCCTTCCCCTGCACCTTCCGTATCGTCACCACTTTCATCATCGAACTTTCCAATGTCTTTATCTCTAATAACATTAGCATTATACTCTTCAAGTTTTTCGAGATCAAAAAGAGTTTCGGGTTTAATCGGTTGCTTTTTTGCCTCCAAGACTTCCCTAGGGATCGGCCTTATTTGTGATCCTATGACAATCATCTCGCCTGGGGGGAGTCCACCTTTTTCCCAAATCGTTACCCACACATCCACAATGTAATTAACTGCGAGATTATAATACTGTTCGTCGGAAAAGTCTTTATCCCATACACCTTTTGCAAGTCTCTTAAGGTCTAATGAAAAATCATCTACGGCGCTATGCCCATCATAAATAATGGTTAGTCTCTTCTCCTCGACAAGATAATCGTGGGGGTAGTTTGGGGCAACTCCAATGTATCTCTTCGGCTGGATTGAATCTGAGGCATAGGAACAAACCAAGCCCATTCGACGGGCGATAAGATCCGCTTCGGGTGACCCTTTTGAAAGGAGATCAATTACTGAAAGAGCAATTACCTTTACCTCGTTGGGAGCCGTCCCCTTTTCCTCATCCGGGATGTAATAACTATTCCTATAGCCATAGGCATATGAAGTGGGGCTTGTAAGGGCAATAGTCGGTTCTTGTGAACCGTAGATTACCATATTTATGTGTTGTTTCAGAAAAAGTCTGAGCTCCTTGGGACACAACGCAATTGCATCCTTGACCATCTGCTCATGTACGGAGTTGTCCCAAGAATAAGCAGTTGGAGTAAAGATGAAGATAGTGATAATAAATACCAAAACGACTTTTAGCTTCATTGCTTTCACCTTCATTGCCATTCCCTCCCATTTGTTTTACACAAAATTTACACATAACTTTTATAGAATTGTACATAAATTATCTAACTATGTCAACACTTTTTTGTTAAATTGTCAAAAAAAAAGCTAATATGATGCCCACATGGGATATATCTGGGGATTTGGGAGCTATCAGAGAGAAATAACAACTATTTGGTTATATAAATGGTTTGCTAAAGAGCAACACAAAGATCAAAGATTGCTTCTCTTTTCAACTCTACTTCAAACCCATTCGCCATATCTGGTGGGAAAAGAGCTGGTTGCTGAAGATACGATAGACAATCTCTGAACAGGCAGACATGGAGACAAAGTGCCTCAGCAACATCCCTGAACAGCTATAAGAATAATAGTGCGCTGTGGAAAGCGCTTCATAAATAAGACCTTACCCTAAAACCTGAAATCGCTGCCTTGCCTCCATTCTCCTTGATGAATTATGGAAGGAATATCTTATTCCTAATTCTTATAAAAAACACGATGTTTTACCTATCTTTGTTTCCTCATCAAGCTTTTTCTCATTTTAAAATATTTTCAATTCATAAAACTAATATCAAGTGGTTTTTAGATGTAAAATTATAGAGAGAATGTAGAGAAGAAAAACGAGGGAAAGAGGTGTGGAGACAAAATTTAATTGGAAGAAGCAAGGAGGTAAAAGTGAAAACATTTAACACGGTTTTGTCAGCTCAGGACTTCATCATTGATTACGAACGGGCGTTGCTGACCATTCCCGATCATCAGCTCTGGATATGGCTCATGTATCGAAGGGGGTACACGCAGGAGCACATTGGGATAATGCTTGGGGTTACGCAGTCACATATTGCGTACCACATCGCAAAGACCTTGATGTATTTGCAGGAATGGTTCAATGACGAAAAGGAGTGGTGAGAAGATGGTTGACAAAAAGGGGAAAAGTAAAATGGGCGTGGATGTTGGAACAAATGAAGAGAATGGTGAAAATGACAAAAATGGAGGAAATGGAAAGGGAGTGTTAAAGACCATTGTAAGACAGGCAAAGAAGGGGGAGGCAAAACAGCAGGAACTTTTTTTGAAATACATTGATGTATTCAGCGATTTTGGAAAGGAGGATGAAGATGAAGAAGTTATCTATGATGTGGAGTTTGTAGATGATGAAGAAGAGGAAAACACCAAAGATGAAGATGATAAAGAGGAAGGGGATTGAGTTTTTGGATTACCACCCCCACTCTGGACAAAAGATAATTCACGCATCCAATGCCCGATTTCGTGTTGTGGCCTGCGGGAGACGCTGGGGGAAAACCATCGCCGCCACATACGAGATTATCAAACACGCCGGTAAAATTCCAAAATCGGTCTGCTTTTGGATCGCACCGAGCTACCGTCAGAGTGAGATCGCCTTTTGGATTGTTGTCAATTTACTGCCAAAAAAGATGGTCAGCAAAATTCTCATGTCGGAAATGCGGGTGGTTTTAAAACACGGTTCGGTCATCGAGTTTAAGACAGCGGGGATTCCCCAAAACCTTCGGGGTTTCGGAATTGATTTTCTTGTTGTGGACGAATGCGCCTTTCTGCCAAAGATGGTTTGGGAGGACGTCTTGCGTCCTGCACTGACCGACAGGCAAGGAAAAGCGCTCTTTATCAGCACACCAAAGGGAAGAAACTGGTTCTTTAATCTCTTCAGTCGTGGAATGGACGAAGAAGAAAAAAACTGGGAATCCTTTACATTTCCCACGTCTGAAAATCCCCACATAAAAGAAGACGAAATTGAGGAGGCAAAGACGTCTCTGCCCAGCCAGATTTTCAGACAGGAATATCTTGCCGAATTTGTCGATGACGCCTCAATGGTTTTTCCCGGTGTGTGGGAAAGAACCAAGGGGGAGCTCAAGGACCCCATTGACAAAATGTCATATTTTGCAGGGCTGGACATCGCAAGGCACCGGGACTTCACTGTATTGACGATCCTAAATTCCAACGGCTCCCTCGTCTATTTTGACAGGTTCAACAAAAGCTCCTGGGGGATGATGAA
>JAUWME010000040.1 GCA_030613285.1 Candidatus Zymogenus sp.
GTACTTTATTATCTGTTATTCCCTTGGAATGCAGAAATCCAGCAAAAATATCATTCTGAATTCCTTTGACAAGCAGGCAATGACAAAATAAAATGGGGGCAATTCAATGTAGTTTTGATTTGATACTACTTAGGCTGCAGAAATAAATCCCCTTGTTCACCGGAGCTAATTGTTGTCCATACTGCTTCAATTTTGTCAAGGCCGCTGGATATCACTCCAATGTGGGAGCCGTCAGTAACAAAACCTGTTGCCGGTTTGGGCGCACTTTCCCACATTTCAAATCTCAGGCTCTCAGGATTAATACTCCATTTTGCATTGAAATGGACTTCATGCTCTTTGTAGTAAATACCATCGGCCAGGGCAATAATGTTGCCAGCCGAGTCGATACTTACATCGGTGATGGTAATTACTATCTTTTGAACAGGTCGAGTTGTATCATGCCACGTGAAAGTCCCTTCCCAGTTTTTTGGAAGGTCATTCAACACATTGTCGGGATCTACGGAAACAGCGCAATTAGAAATTAGAAGCGCACTTACAAATAGAGATAACAAAAACACAATCTTTAGATGTTTCATCGGGAAACCTCCTTCGTTTATTGTAATATTAAACACTCTTTCTAAAAAATCTAACACAAGGCATAGCATTTATCAAGTAAAAGAGGGGGATTTCCCCGCCATTTTCCCACAAAATGGGCTGTGTATTCTTAATAGCGCTATCCCTGCGGGAGCAAACTTCTCGCAATGGCATTAAAGGGTATCTTTTGCCATCCGGCCGACAGGTTAGTGGCTATTCCTACTCCTCACGCCCCCCTTTGTGTCATTGCTTTTCAATTTTGTCTCTAATATTTTACAGTTGCCTGTTGATGTCCTCAATCTCTAAAAAACATTGTATCCGCTATCACCTCCAGCCACGATGTCACAAAGATCGTGTACTCCTCGACTACTACTCAACCATCAACTGCCCAGACTCAATATATTCTGGGTCCTCGTTGTCCAAGACATCGACCATCTCTTTGTTCATCCGCTTTTTCATCTCACCAAAGATTCCCCGTTTCTTGTTATACGTCCGTGCATAAGCCAAGGCCTCAGTCAACACGGCGTCCCGATCTTCACAGGCCTTGATAATTACGTTGTTTTTTTCAAGCTCGTCGGCAGAAAATCGTCTTCCCGACAGCATCGCCTCTTCAAACATATGGTACGGAAATGCCTTTTTGCTGAAGGCAATCATCCCCGGCAAAAACGGGATTCCAATATCCACTTCGGGAAAAAAGAAAAACCCCCTGTCCCCCCTCATGAACCTGAAGTCGCAAGCGCAAGAGAATATCGCGCCACCGGCAGCAGCGTGTCCGTTTATTGCAGCAATGACTGGCATGGGATATATTAGCACTCTCTTAAAGAGGGTATTTAGCAAATACATAAAATCCTTTATTGCCTGAGTGTCGTTTTCCCCCAACCTTCCCGACATCCATTCAAGATCGATCCCTTGGCTCCAGCTTTTTGGATCCGATGAAGTAATCACCACGGAATTTATATCAAGATCCTTTTCTATCTCGTCAAGCGCCCCAAGCATCCCGTTCATAAAGTCAGGATTTATCCTGTTTTCACCGTTGTTCATCGTGATGACGCCCACGGTTTCATCTTTTTCCCATTTTACTACTGACATTTTCACCCCCACCGAAATTTAGTTTGAAACGAATTTGATATCATTATGGATTCCCAGTCAAGCTGAGAATGACATGATAGTTAGTTCAAAGCATTAACCAAGAAGATAACGCAGAGTCGGTGGAAAATCAAGAAAATATTGTCAATAATTCGCCGTGGCAATATAAGAAATAGTTTCAAAAATCACATTATTTTCTTGACACAAAAATCGATTTATCTTTACAATCCTTAGTAATCTTGATAGTAAAGAGAATTGGTTGTCTTAGGTCATATTAAATATTAGGTAAAAAAATTCGAGCAAAAATTATGAGAAATTACCCATTTCACAAAACAGTAGTGGAAAACGAACTCATCGCGGCACTGGGGCAGGAGAAAGTTTCCACATCGCAGATTGACAGAGAATCCTACTCCAGAGACCTCGTGGTTCCCTACAATTGCCAGCTTTCTGGCGACAGCGATTGTCCCCCACCCCTCGCTGATTTTGTCGTCCAGCCTGAAACCACCGCCGAGGTTGCCGAAATCATAAAGATTGCCAATGTCCACAAGGTGCCGGTAACACCACAATGCGGTGGCGCCCAGGGGAGCGGCAGCACCCTGCCCCTCTTCGGCGGGATAATACTGGATGTCAAAAGCCTCAACAAGGTGATAGACATAGACACAGAAAACCACACCGTCACAACCCAGACTGGTCTCATCGGTGGTGAGCTTGAGGCAATATTAAACAACGTGGGATTTACCACAAACCATCTGCCCCAGTCGCTCCACGTCAGCGGCATTGGGGGATTTCTCTCCGCCAGAAGCGCCGGCGTCCTCTCTACAAAATACGGGAAGATAACCGAGATGGTACTGGGGATGGAAGTGGTGCTGCCAACGGGGGAAGTAATGCGCACAAAGAGCGTTCCCAACTCCGCCGCCGGGCCAAATTTTAATTATCTATTTATGGGGGCCGAAGGAACGCTGGGTGTTATAACCGAGGCGACATTAAAAATTAGGCCCCTTCCAGAGACGAGGAGATTTCAGGCGCTCCTTTTTCCAGACCTGATGGCCGCCTTAAACGCCTCCAGATTAATTATGAGGCGGGGACTCTGGCCCGCCGCAATGCGCATATCAGACGAGCTTGAGACGGTCTATTTCCATCATCAGGAGAGCGGCAGCCAGATGACCCTGATGTTTGACGGGTTTGAGGAACTCTGTTCATTAGAGCATAAAGAGGCCCTGAAGATTGCCGTTGAGCTTGGGGCGGAAGATCTGACCGAGGGGCCCGCGCAAAAGTGGTGGGAGGAAAAGCGTTTTACGATTGCATTTCCATCGAGCACCCACCCGCTTTTTGGGATACCAACACCGGGGCACATTCGCATCGCCGGCTGCATTGATTCCGCTGGAACATTCGACTACCTCTTTAAGGTGCAGCGGGGCCTCAAGGAGATTGTCGAGGGGATGAATATGTTTCTCGGCGCCCATTTTTCCCACTTCTATCCCACCGGCGGGATGATCTATCCCACATTTGTTTCAGAGGTCAAAAAGGGGCCGGAATCTGCGAGAGCGTATAACGAGGTATGGAGACGGGGTGTGGAATTCTCCCACTCCATTGGCGGGACGATAAACCACCACCACGGGATTGGGCTGAACCTCGGCAGGTTTATGAAGCTGGAGCTGGGCGAAAGTGGCTTGGACAACTTCAGGAAGATTAAGAATGCAATGGACCCCAACAACATTATGAACCCTGGGAAGCTGGGACTTTGATGGAGATGAAAAGATGAGAAATTCAAAATTAACTGTAATTCTGTTTGTGTTGGGGATGTTTCTGCTAACGTGCCTTGCCTGCGCCCAGAACATTGAGGAGATTGTCCATGACAAGACAACTGGTAAATCCAACCTGAACGAAAATGTGAAGGTGAAGGACCGCAATAGCTTGGTGCTTTTTTATGATGGTAATCATCTTGATAATGGAGCTCACAGAAACGAACGCTATGTTTTTGAGGAGCTTGCAAAAAAGTATTCGAACAAGATATATTTCTATAGTTATAATATTTCAATGGAGAATGGTTACAAAAATAATGGAACTTCGTTTGTTGCTGGTACAGAAGTTAAAAATGAAGGAATAGTATTTTTACCTTCCTTTGCCATGTACAAAGATGGAAAACAGATAGACATCAGGCAGGGTAGGACGACGATGGCTGAGTTTGTCGATGCAAATTTAGTGATCTGTGATTTATGGATTATGACAAATTTGGCAGATAAATATATTGATAGCCCAAATACAATAAAATTTAGAAACACATCTAATCTTAAAAAAGTCCTCAAATAAACTGTGGTTGTTAGTTGGGGTCTTGTGCGGGTTGCCCCTTTAATGTCATTGCGAGAAGAGAGTCAGTCGTTAGACTGACGAACGACGTGGCAATAGGGTAGAGTCAATTGAAATGTTGGAAAAGAGAAAAAATTGGTTGCTTATACTACAAGATTGCCACGTCATTAACACACCCTTCGGGTGTGCTAATTCCTCTTGAATGACAGGTAGTTGGAACGAATGACGCGGCAATCTCAATATGCTTTTTCATGAATGACAAGGTGGAGCAAGGCTATAAAAAAATTATTTGTCATTCCCTTGGAAAGCGGGAATCCAGGCTAATATAAAATCATAATGTCATCCCCTTGGAAAGCGGGAATATTATTCTGGATTCCTTTGTCTCGCTGAGAATGACATAATAATAGATTCCTTGGGCAAGCAGGCAATGACAGAATAAGGCGTGGTCACCGCTGATAAAACATCTTGAAGACACACAAAACTACATGATTGAAATACAGGCCCATGGCCTGCTCACTAATCAATTTTTAACTTAAAAGAGTAAAAATATGACAGAAGACATAATGGAAATGACGAGACTCTGCTCGGCCTGTTACAAGATGTGCAGAGACAACTGCTCCGTAGCCGGAGCCACCAGAAAAGAATCTGACGCCCCCCAAAACCGCGCCTTTTTTGCCGAAGGCGTAATGAAAAACAAAAGGGAGCTGACACCGGAAATTGTCGATTATTTCTACCGCTGCTCCCTCTGCGGGGGCTGCCGTGAGGCCTGCGAGACCGGCCAGGACACCGGGGAAATTATGCTCAACGCCAGAAGGGATTTGGACGAAGAACGTCTCCCCAACCGACTTAAAGAGCTAAAAGAAAAAATCGTAACAAACAAACTTTATGGAAATGATTCAAAGAAAGTCAAAGAGCTCTTACTTAATCAAGTAGAAAAAAAATCGGCAAAGACCCTAATCTACTTTGGCAAGAGGGTAAGGGCAGAAGGTGCCGATACTGTCATTGCCCTCTTTTCCCTCCTCAACAAACTGAATGTCGATTTTGCCGTCCTTGATGACGACCTCGACACCGGCCACCTCCTCTACTTCCTTGGATTCACAACAGATGCAACCTCCGTGGCCAAAGACTTTGCAGAAAAAATAGCCTCTGAAAAGAAGGCCAACCCCTCCCTTGAAACTCTAATAATAGTAACTGCAGATGACTTGAGAATGATAAACAAGACATTCCCCACCCTCGGAGTCGATATTAAAGATATAGATATCGTGAGCCTTCCAGAGTTTCTCCTAAAAATCCTCAAAGATAAAAAACCCTCATTTGAAAGTTTTAAAAAGGGCTCTGCCAAAAAAATCACCTACCACGACCCCTGCGGTCTCGGCAGGGAGATGAGGATTTTTGAAGCACCACGGGAGATCATCAAAATGGTAAATGGCAGCGAATTTGTGGAGCTTCCATTTTCTAAAGACAGAGCGCCCTGTTGCGGTTACGGCATGGGACTTTCATACATCCACCCTGAAGTTACAAGCAAAATGGCAGAGAGGATTTTGTCCATTGGCTCCATGACCGATGCTGACACAATGGTTATGGGTTGCTCCACCTGCAGAGACGTTGTTCTTGAAAATATTCCAAAAGATACCAAATCTACAAAAAACAAAAGAATAGACATAGTTGACCTCCCAATATTTCTTGACAGGATTGTAAAATGACGACAGAGATGAGTTTTCCCAATGAACCTTGGAGCGCAAAAGATAGAGATTCTTACATCAAAGAACTTTCAAAAACCGAATATGACGTATTGATCGTTGGCGGCGGAATTACCGGGGGCGGAGTTTTGAGGGCGCTGGCGCTCCGTGGAATTAGGGCGGCACTCATCGAAAAAGAGGACTTTGCTTTCGGCACCTCGTCCAAAAGCACCCGACTCGCCCACGGAGGAGTCCGCTACATTAAAAACGGGGCTTTTGGCCTTGTCAAAGAAGAGACCCGCGAGCGGGACTGGATGCGGGATGCCTTCCCAAACATGGTAAGGCCGGTTCCCATCATAATGGCCAACTACAGTAAATTCGAAGCGATCATAATGGGAGGATACCTCCGTTTTTATGACCTCCTCTCAGGCTGGGGAAATTATAAAAACCATCAACATCTCTCAAAAAAAGAGATCAACGAGATGGAGCCGAACATCAAGATTCCGGGGCTCCATTCCGGCTCCCTTTTGTATGAATGCATCATAAACGACGCAAGGCTCACTTGCGAGATAGTAAAAGACGGTGTGCTTTCTGGCGGTACTGCCGTTAACTACGTTGAGGCAAAAGAGATAATTAAAAGTGGAGGAAAATGCAATGGCGTTGAGGCCGTGGATGTAATCAGTGGCAACAGCTTCACCATCAATGCAAAGAATGTCGTCAACGCCACCGGCCCGTGGACAGATGCTCTGATGCCAAAGGAGAAAAATCCCATGATACGCCCCGCCAAGGGGGTACACATCGTTGTCAAAAGGGAATCCATAGGAACTGTGGGCGGGCGCTACACAAAAAGCCCAGCCGAGGGAAGGAGCTGCTTTGTGCTGGCTCACGGCGACTACACGTACATCGGCACCACGGACACCGACTACACGGGAGACCTGGACGAATGTTACACGGATCGTAGCGAATACGAATATTTCAAGGGGATTATCAACCACTGCTTTCCTGAAAGCGAATTTGAGGAAAAAGACCTCATCGGGTCATACGCGGGGACAAGGCCCTTGGTAAAAGAAGAGGGTGTCAACGAAGACAAGACCTCCCGGGAGGAGCACATCGAAGAGGTCAGCCCCGGTTTTTTTACCATCACCGGCGGGAAGCTGACAATCTTTAGAACCATGGCAGAAAAACTCCTCAAGCACATGGCGGATAAGGGCGCCATCACTCTCGAAAAGACCAATGGGGATATTTCGCGGGTATGCATCAAGATGGCTATGGGGAAAGACAAGTGGGACGAGAATGTCAAAGACAGTGGTGTCAGCCTTGACGAAAAGACCATGACCCACCTCTTTGAAAATTACGGCAGAGGGGGCTTTGAAATTGTCGATTCGGTGAAGAGAGACCCCTCTTTGGGAGACACAATTTTTCCCGGTCATCCCAACATCGTGGCGGAGCTTGAATATTGCCTCAAGTACGAGATGGTAACCCGCGTCAAAGATTTTCTATTACGAAGAACAAATCTCTCTCTGCATCAAAGGGATCAGCATGAATCTCTGGGGCAAACTGTGGCAGTTGAAATGGCAAAATATCTGGGTTGGGATAAAAATCGGATTGATGACGAAGTCGCAGAGTACGTTCGCATCGCCGAGCTGAACCGCTTCTTCCTCAAAAAATAATAGAATGATAAATAAGCTTTCATGCCGTTTTTAACTACGCTACAAATGATGAAAATTGTCATTGCGAGAAGAGAGCCCGTCTTGTGGACGGGAGAGCGACGAAGCAATCTCAATATGCTTTTTCTTAAATGACAAGGTGAAGCAAGGCGACAAAGAAATTATTTGTCATTCCCGCGGAAGCGGGAATCCAGGCTAAAATATCATTCTGGATCCCTTTGTCTCGCTGAGGATGACACTATTTGTCATTCCCTTGGAAAACGGGAATATTATTCTGGATTCCTTTGTCAAGCAGGCAATTACAGAATTCTTTTAGAAGATTTATTAGTCAATCAAATCATTGTTCTTTAACAACTCATGGCAATCATTTAATTTAGTTTTCTGGCAATTTTTTAGGGATTATCGTATATGAAAACGACTGAAGAAAGTGGGGCACTCATCCTCGCCATAGACAGCGGGACACAAAACGTCAAGGCAGCGGTATTTGACCTTAACGGCAACGAACTATCTCTTGCAAGGTTGCCTCACGCCCCCAACGATTCGCCCCACCCCCGCTGGGTGGAACACAACCCCGAAGATTATTGGGAAAAGATGTGTGGAGCTGTAAGGGAGGCATTAACGGCCATCGGAAAAAAGAACATCGGAAGAATCAAAGCTGTGGGGCTTACCTCCCAGCGAGGAACGGAGATCGCAACCGACAAAGACGGAAACCCCACCCGTCCCGCCATCATTTACAACGACAACCGCACCACAGAAGGCCTAAAAAAGCTCGGCGGCTTCTGGGGACTTTTCTTCAAAGCCACCGGGATGTACACCGCCATAGAATACGTCCGGGAGCATTCTCGGTTTGTATGGATTAAGATGAACGAGCCGGAAATTTACAAAAAAACCCACATCTTCATGCAGGTTGCGAGCTTTCTCACGTACAGGTTGACGGGGGAGATAAAAGAGTCCGTCGGCACGATGGTGGGGATGTTCCCTTACGATTACGACAAGCTCAAGTTCTATCCCCAGAAGGGAATTCATAGCATCTTCGGTATCACCCCGGAGCAGCTCCCGGAAGTTGTGCCTCCGGGGACCATCATGGGACATATAACCAAATCCGCCTCTAAAAAGACGATGATCCCGGAAGGGCTTCCGGTGGTGGTAGGGGGAGGAGACGTTCAGTCTGCCCTTTTGGGGATGGGGGTTACCGAAGATACAAGCGCGGCGCTGGTACTGGGCTCCACTGTCGATTTTGATATCCCGTCTAAAAAATACGTCAAGGATAAAAAGCTGAGATTCGTAACGTGGCCGGCGGCGATACCGGGCCATTACGTTATGGAAGCCGGTGTTGGGGCGGGGTTTGTTACTGTAACGTGGTTTATGGATGAGCTCGCTCATCTCGAATCTCAGCAATCAAAAAAGACCGGCATATCCGCAGAGGAGATACTAAACGATGCCATAAAGAATATCCCGCCGGGGTCCCTGGGACTGATCGCCCAGCCGTACTGGTCTCCACCCTTTCATCGAGACAGAGCAAGGGGCTCAATAATAGGCTTCACCCTTGCCCACACCAGGGCGCATATCTACAGGGCGCTCCTCGAAGGTCTCGCACTGGAAATAAGGAGCGGATACGATGCAATCAGTGAGGTATCAGGAGCAAAGATCGATGAGATAAGGGTCTCTGGCGGCGGCTCCGAGAGCGACATAGTCCTAGACATCGTGTCAAACGTCTTTGGAATCCCGACGGTAAGAATGAAGGTCTCGGAAGCCGCGGCGCTGGGCGCTGCAATCTCTGCCGCCACAAGCACCGATCTCTTTTCATCAATCAAAGAGGGTATCGAAAGGATGGTTCACACCACAAAGCGATTTGAACCAAACCCAAAAACTCAGGCAACTTATGAGAAAATCTACAAGGTTTATATGAAAATATATCCCCGAATGGAAGAGCTGTATTACGAAACGACGGACATAGCATCGTCCATAGACTGAACTTTAAGGAGGCAAAAATGAACGAGACGTATACAAGGGACAGGTTAAGTATTGGAACAAAAGTATATTATCTTTTCGGCGATGTTGGTATTTCAATGTGTGTCGCCGCCACTGCTTTTTTCATCCTCTACTATTTTACAGAAATACCCAAAATCAGCCCGGGCGTGGTTGGAACAGCGCTCCTTTTGGGGAAACTCTAGGATGCCGTAAGCGATCCTCTTTTCGGCTGGCTCTCCGATAGGACAAAATCGAGATTTGGAAGAAGGAAGATCTATCTCTACTACGGCTCCATCCCCCTGGGCATTGCCTTTGCCCTCCTTTGGTTCATGCCCGAATCCTTGGCGCCCGGAGACGTTGACAAATCCGTGAGCTTTGCAACCATCGCCTGGATGATGGCAACTTTTGTCTTTTACTTTACAATGATTACAGTGGTGTCGGTATCCTACTACGCTATGACACCAGAGCTGACCCGGGACTATGATGAGCGAACAAACCTTACTACCTTCAGAATGATCGGGGGTAGTATAGGTTTTTTAATGGGAGCGGGACTTCCCCCATTTATAGCCACCCTCTTTATGACGGAGAAGATCGGCTGGGGCGTAATGGGCGTCTCATTTGGCTTGTTTACTGTCGTTATGCTCTTCATATCGGCCCTGAACGTAAAGCAACGCCCAGAGCTTGAGGGGCCTCCTTCTGAGCTTCCCGTTATTAAGTCAATCTTAATAACGTTTAAAAATAAACCCTACCTCATCCTTATGACCCAGGGGCTTTTCACCTCCGTAGCATTCGGTTTGGTAATGACCTATATGCCGTTTTTTTTAGAATACCAAATGGATTTAAAAAAACAAATCCCGATACTATTGCCAGCGCTTATGTTAGTAATATTGTTCTTTCTCGTCTTCTGGAAGTGGCTTTCTGACAAGTGGGAAAAGAAGGGGCCGACTTATGCCCTGGGACTATTTATCGC
>JAUWME010000117.1 GCA_030613285.1 Candidatus Zymogenus sp.
TCCCAGCGCATTATCTGACCGGAGTCGAGAGTATAGTCAGGGTCTTTTGCAGCAGCATCCCTCACGTTTAAAACAACGGCATTTGAAACAAGAAAATCGGGAGGCACCCGATCTGCAGTGGAGTAAGTGGCATTCCAGCGAGATGGCATCACCACGTGCGTCCCGGATCTATCAGACATTGAAATGTCATAAAGGTATGGAGCGTTTTCCCCACTCCCCTTTTTTGGAGTAACCAGAACCGGGGCGTCTCCCGGAAAACGAACCATATCACTATTTATGGGATGGGAGAGATCAACGACCTCATACATGGAAACATCGACGGCTTCAGAACGCCCGCTTGTAAAAATCGTCAGCGCAACGACAACCGATACAATCATAAAACCGAGTGTAATTCTTCTTAACATTTTGGTGCGCATATTATTTTATCCCTCCAGTGCTACTATCAAAAAAGCATCAGAAAAAATTGGCTTAAATTAGTTTCGACAATACACTATCGCCATTCAGTGCCACCCTACCCCTGCCTTAAAACCAGATACTTCTCCTTAAAATGCTTAATGTCTCCGTTTTCCGCAAAACTGTAATAGTCATTATCACCTATAATGATGTGATCAAAGACATCCATATCCATCATTCTGGACGCAAAAACGAGATTTCTCGTTATCTCCCTGTCTTGAGCCGAAGGTTTTGGGTTTCCGCTGGGGTGATTATGAACGAAGATCAAACTTGAGGCGTTGTATCTAATTGCCTTTTCAATTATCTTTCTTGGATACACGATCGACTGATTGAGCGTCCCCTCGTGGAGTGTTTCGGCGTGGATAATCTCATTTCTGGAATTTAAGAATATGACCTTAAATATCTCGTGCTTTAATGACTTCATGGAGACCTGAAGGTACTTGAGGACATCTTTTGCCGAATGGAGATATTCCTTCTTCGTTATCTTCTCCTTCAGGTAAAAAGATGAGGCCTCCAGAAAAAACTTGATTAAAAAAGCCGCATTCTCCCCAATACCAGAGATAGACATCAGATCCTCATGCCGTGCTTCAAAGACCCCTTGGATTGTTTTGAACTCCCTGATTAAATCCTTGGCAATGGGTTTTGTGTCCCGTCTGGGGATGGCAAACGTCAGGAGTAATTCGATAATTTCATAATCCAACAGACTCTCTGGGCCTGCCTTGAGAAATTTCCCACGCAGTCTCTTTCTGTGCCCAACATTATCTTCTTTACCACTCATTTCTCAATACGCCACAACAAAATAACATAATAAAACCCAAAATACAATGCTATACAAAATTCCACGTTTTGTAAAGAGGCAATTATTTTATTTTCGTATTAGATTTTCCTCTGAAACTATCTGGCTACCCGTCTCTTTTCATCCTTGCTGCAAAAAAGCCGTCGGGGCCACAGGGTCCATCTGAGGCATGAGTTACATCGTCTTTGAAGGCATACGGAGGTGTGAAGAGATTTCCCCCAGATACAAGTTTTTCTGTACCCACCTTCAGATACGGGGAGACATCTTCAAGAGAGAAATTAGGGTGGTTTGCAACAAAATCATCGACGATCTCAATCCCCTCCGCCGGGTTTATTGTGCAAGTGCAATAGACAAGCGCTCCTCCTTTTCTAACATATGCGGTAGCTGATTTGAGAAACTCCTGTTGTAGATTTATTAATATGTCGATATCCTGTTTTTCAATTCGCCATTTTATCTCTGGGTTTCTCCTCAATGTACCAAGTCCGCTGCAAGGGGGATCAATCAGCACCAAATCGAACCCCTCCGTTGTTTTAAAAGGAGCACTTAGGACATCGGCCGTAACAGTTTGTAAAGAATTTATCCCAAGTCTCTTTGCATTTTCCACAATCATTTTTGCCCTCCCCCCAATTTTATCCACCGAAACGACAACGCCCGTGTCTCCCATCAATTCAGAAATATACGACCCCTTAATCCCCGGCGCAGCGCAGAGATCAAGGACCTTCATCTTCGGCTTTGGGTCAAGGATAAGCGGGATAAGCTGGGAGACCTCGTCTTGAATTGTAAAATCTCCGTTGAGAAAAAGCTCATCTTTTGAGAGGGCGCCACCGCCTGCAACCATTATCCCATGGGGAGAATAAAGTGTTGGCGACGCATCAAATCCCCTCTCGATGAGTATCTCCAGCAGCTCTTCCCTTGACCGCCTCATAATATTTGTGCGGATTGTGATGGACGGCCTTTGGACATAGCTTTCTGCAATGATCGCTGCCTTCTCGTAACCGAAGGTATCGATAAAAAAGTGGGCGAGCCACCGGGGTAGGGAGTAGAAGGTAGAGAGAAAACTTGCTGGGTCTTTTTTTTCGCTGGGATATTTAACAGTGTCAAGAGACCTCAAGGCGGAGCGTAAAACACCGTTGATAAAAGAACCGGCGCTCCTCTTTCCAAAAATCGCCGCAAGCTCCACGGCCTCGTTTACAGCGGCGTAGGAAGGAACTTTATCAAGAAAAACAATCTGGTAGAGGGCAACGCGAAGGATGTTCAAGACCTTGTCGTCGACTGCTTTTAGGGTACGTTTTGAAAAGTGGGACAGGATAAAATCGATTCTGCTGAGGTTTCTTAAAACCCCGTATGTAATCTCGGTTGTGAGGGCCTTGTCCTTTTTAGTAAGATATTTTGTAAGATTTTTAGCAGGAGTTTCCTCCTTGGAAAACAGGATATCCAGAATGGTATCGGAATATACATCCCCGGTCAAAACTGCATTTACGGCTGAAACTGCTATTTCTCTTGGCCCGGCCATGTTGTCACCCCTGGGAAATGGGTTTAAATCCATTGTTAAAAGTGGAGAAAGTACTTACAAAAAAAATCTTTCGGTGAAAAACAGTGGCCCAGCACTTTTTATATTAAACTTGATCCATTAATCCACTAATCTATTAACCGAGGGCCGTACCGACTTCAACTCCCTTTCCCCGCAAAAAATCAACAGCTTCCATCCGCTTCTTTCCCGGTATCTGAAGCTCTCGTATCACCACGCACCCCCTTTTTACCGCCACCACAATACCTCCCTCACCAACTTCTACTACTTTCCCCACACTCCCGGCTCCACAGCCATCGGCAACATCGACCCTAAATATTTTGATTTTCTCTCCCCCAAGGATAGTAAATGCCCCTGGCCAAGGTGTCATCCCCCGGACATGGTTCTTAATCTCATCGGGGGCTTGGTTCCAATCAATACGACCGTCCTCTTTTTTGAGGAGGGGAGCAAGGGTCTTCTTCTCATGGTTTTGGGGTACAGGGGTTATCTTGCCATCCTTTAAGCCATCGATAGTTTCCATAATTACCATAGCCCCAATGACACTTAACCTCTCGGTAAGCTCTCCCGCCGTCTCATCCTCGCCAATGGAAATTTTTTTGATAAGGAGCACATCTCCCGTATCCATCCCCTCATCAATAATAAACGTTGTTATCCCTGTTATCTTTTCACCCTTTAAGATTGCCCAGATTGCCGGGGCTGCGCCGCGATATTTTGGGAGGATGGAAGAGTGGGCATTTATACATCCCAACCGTGGAATATCCAAAAGCCTCTTTGGAAGGAACTGGCCAAAGGCCGCAACTGCCACAATATCAGGAGAAAGCCCCTCCATCCTATCCAAAAAAACCGGGTCTGACACACTTTCCGGTTGCATTACTTCGATGTTATTTTCTTCAGCCAAGATTTTTACCGGCGGGGGCATTGGTTCTCTTCCCCTTCCCCTGGGCCTATCCGGCTGCGTTACCACAAGAATCACCCGATCCTCACCTTCAATCAAGGCCTTCAGGGTCGGCGCTGCAAACTCCGGGGTGCCCATAAAAACAATTTTGAGGGGAATATTCATAGTTTGGTCATAATCTGTCTAAATATTTTCTCGCTCTGATTTTTCTTTCTTGACTGCCTTCAACCCTTTTTTGACCTTCCTTCGATACATATCTCTCTTTAGACGGCTTACTTTATCCACAAGGAGAATTCCATCAAGATGGTCTATTTCGTGCTGAAGAACAATCGCAAGAAAATCCTCGGCATCAATAACAACCTCTTTTCCCTCCACATCCAATCCTTTAACCGTCACTTCCTTTTTCCTTTCAACTTCAACGGTAAACTCCGGAAGGGAGAGACAACCCTCCTCGTAGGTAAATTTCCCGTCACTTTCAACAATTACGGGGTTGGCAAGCATGATGATTTCATTGTCCTCTTCGGATCTAATATCGATGACTATGATCCGTTTATTGACACCAACCTGCGGAGCGGCAAGCCCCACTCCGGGGGCATCATACATCGTTTCAAGCATATCCTCCATCAGTCGCCTTGTCTCATCGTCAACGCCATCCACAGCTTCTGAAACTGCTTGCAGCACCGGGGCTGGGTATGTCAATATTTCAAGAATTGCCATCTTGTACTAACAACCTCCAACAAACTGTTATTTGTCATTCCCTTGGAAAACGGGAATATTATTCTGGCTTCCTTTATCTCGTTGAGAATGACAGAAAAAAAGATTCCTTTGTCAAGCAGACAATGACAAAATAAAAATACAAAATTACTACAACATTTTATTATAACATATCAAGGGGGTCCACATCAACAGATAACTTCACACCGCCGGGGATAGTCTTTCCCTCATCCTTCAAAAGAGCATCAATGGCAGAGGCCAGAGGCCCCCTCATCTCCCCCTTCATAATAATCTGAAAACGATGCTCCCCCTTGATCTTCGGTATCGGCGAAACAACGGGCCCCAAAATTGAAAAAGGGTAGTTACCTCTCCTGCTGATCAACTCCAGCCTGTCCCTGACTAACTCCGCTGCCCCCTCAACGCTCCCCTTGCTCTGCCCCTTAAAATTAAGCAGGACAAGCCTTGAAAATGGAGGATATTTGAGCTCCTGCCTCGATTCCATCTCGATTTTCAAAAATGAATCGTAGTCGTGGGAAGATGCAGAAATTACAGCGTAGTGCTCAGGATTGTACGTCTGGATAATAACCTTTGAGGGCACATCTCCCCTTCCTGCCCTGCCCGCAGCCTGGGCCAAAAGAGAAAATGTCCTCTCAGCAGCCCTGAAATCGGGAAGGTTAAGTCCGATATCGGCATTTATCACCCCCACAAGGGCCACACGGGGAAAATCGTGGCCCTTGGCAACCATCTGCGTCCCAAGAAGGATGTCGGCATTTCCCTTTGCAAATTCAGACAGGTTTTTACCCACTGCCCCCTTTTTTCTGGTAGAATCCTTATCGAGGCGAATTACCCTCACCTCAGAAACCGGCTCCCAAGAAAAAATCTCGTGAAGCTCCTCCTCAACCCTCTCTGTCCCAATCCCAACGAGATGGAGATTTCGCTCTTCACATTCGGGACAAACATCTGGGGCTGCCTTACTAAAATCACAATAGTGGCACAAAAGGGTTTTTCTCCCCTTGTGGTAGGTCAATGTTATACTGCACGAAGGGCAATGAAAACTGTGTCCACAAGTAGGGCAAAGAATAAATGACGAAAATCCGCGTCGGTTTAAAAGCAGGATGACCTGATGGCCGGCATCTCTCGTCTTTACAATCTCATCGGCGAGATCTTTTGAGATGCTTTTGGTTGCAAGCTCCGCCCCTTTCAAATCGACAATCGTAACCCCCGGCATCTCTCCATCTCCAGTTACCCTTTCGGGGAGGTTTATGAGGTTGTACCGATCGTTTTGGGTGTTGTGGTAGCTCTCCAGCGATGGTGTTGCCGACCCAAGGACAACCACCGACCCCCTGATTTTTCCCAACATCACCGCAGCATCCCTGGCATTATATCGGGGGACATCCCCCTGCTTGTATGAGCCGTCGTGCTCTTCATCTACGATTATGATTCCAGGATCAGAGATGGGGGCAAAGATGGCCGATCTCGCTCCCAGTGCCACCCGCGCCTCTCCACTCTTGATTCGCCACCACTGATCCAACCTTTCACCATCTGAAAGCGCACTGTGGAGAACCGCCACGGCATCGCCAAATCTGGCCCGAAAGCGAGACAAAAACTGGGTGGTCAAAGATATCTCCGGAACCAAAACTATCGCTCCCTTTCCCATCTCCAGTGCCTTTTTTACTGATCGAAGATATATCTCCGTCTTGCCACTTCCTGTAACGCCGTAGATAAGTTGTACTGAAAATCTTTCGGACTCCACGGCCTCTTCGATCTTTGTCAACGCCGAATCTTGGGCGGGGCTTAACTCCAGTTGTTGATTGTCGCCGTCCTCCGGAAGCTCAACAAAGGGGATTTCCCTCGCCCGATGTTCAAAAGACACAACAACGGCCCCCATCTCTTCGAGCTTTTTGAGCTTCTCACCCACGTTCTTAAATTTCTTCTTCAGCTCATCGATGTAAACCACCCCAGCCTCTGTGATGAACTCCAAGCCCTCCGCACTTTTTTTGGAACGAATGAGCTTTTCGGCAATTTCAGCGGGTACCTCCAAATGCTTCGGCGAGACAACCTTTATCGACCCCCGCTTTGTCCTCTGTTGCTCCACTCCCTCCTCAACGACAAGGCAGCCCGCCTTTTCCAGCTTACCGATACGATAATTCACATTACAATTTTTTATCTTTTTCTTGAGGCTGTCAAAAGAAATCCCCGCTGGCCTATCGGATAAATCGAGTATCTCTCTCTCAACCCCCGTAATGTCATCGGGAATATTTATAGTCTTAACCGTTTTTTTTGATTTGATGTTGATCCCGCCGGGAAGCCCTTTCCTGATGACTTCACCCAAGGGGGCAAAATAGTAATCTGACAGGAAACGGAAAAATTCGAGGGAGCCTTCGTCAAAGAGAGGCTTGTAATCAAGGACGTCGATAATCTCTTTTAGCTCACCTTTGTACTCACTTCCTTCGGTAGAAACCACATAGCCCGTAACGCTCCTTCTTCCAAGGGGAACAAAGACCCTTGTCCCCACCAGAACCTCCCCCCGCATCACCTCCGGAACCCGGTAGGCGAGGATTTTGAAAAGGCCTGTCGCCACGGCCACAGATACTACTGAATAATCCTTTGCATTGTTTTCAGTCATCTGTGGCTGGGCCTACCTCTTTGTTTTGATTATTAAAGGTTTTGTAAAATATCAAAGGAAGGAAAAAGTAA
>JAUWME010000446.1 GCA_030613285.1 Candidatus Zymogenus sp.
TAAGGGAGTTGGGTTTGCTACAAAAACACAAAAGAGCTGTCATTGCGAGGAGTTTGCACACTCGAAGAGTGGGTAAACGACGCGGCAATCGCGTTGCACTATTGAGATGCTTCAAGTTTAACAGTGTCATCTCATTAAAAACAATCCGGTTGCTTCGCCCCCCTGCGGTCACTTTTGAATTACATACAAAATCAATAATGTCATTCCCGCGAAAAAGCCTGCCCCCTTGAAAAAGGGGGGGAATCTAGTCTAATATCAAACTGGATTCCCAATCAAGTTGGGAATGACAGAATATGAGGATTCCCTTGGTCTCGCAGGTAATGAAATTCTTTTATATTTACAGCAACCTTAGTACAGCACCTTGTTGAAAAAGAAAATATACGCGCCAAGCTTTGTGTAATCCGTCGGGCCTGAGTAGTTTAGCAGCGTCGACCGCGAAGAGCTTTCGATACTCCCAGAGCCGATGTAGCCGATGGTGGATCGGGAGGCGTTCTCCACGCGACCCGATGAATCGATGTACCCGATGGTCGATCTGGAATAGTTCTCCACCCTGCCGGATGAATCACCGTACCCCAGAGGCGAGCGGGAGGCGTTCTCCACACGGCCGGATGAATCGATATAACCTAAGGTTGCGCGGGAGCCGTTTTCCACCCTGCCATCATCGTTGATGTAGGCCACCGTGGAACCGGAGCTTGTGATAACAATCTCCGATGCAAAGGCGGAAATTCCAAAAGTAATTGATATTGTAATTGAAATCGCAATTGATACAAATATTACAATACACTTCGAGATATTTAGCTTCTTCATTTTTCCCTCCGAATAATCTTTTAAACACTCACAGTTTAGCCACTCCCACAACCCCCATTTGACTCATTATACTCATTCTATTTTTTATCCTTGTAGGACACCACATCGACAGTAAAGTCCGGCACTTCAAAGTCAACCTCCGAGGTATAGCCGTGGGGGTCGCCGCCCACCTCCAGCGGCATCTCCCGGTCAAATTTGATATTAACTCCATCCGTCAGAAAATCCGAAAACCCAGCGCCAATGTAGGTTCCCTTCCAAAGCCCCCGGAGATTTCTTACCGCTTCGCCAGCCGTAACGTGGGCAATCCGAAGGTGCATCGTCCCCGGCATCGCCTCGGCAAAGGGAAAGGCGCGAAAGGCATACCCAAAATATGGTATAGTCCCACACGCCACAATGTTTGCCCGCCCCCGAAAAATCACCTTACCCTTCATATCATCAACAACCACAGGATGCGCATCCACACTGGGCCTGAAAAGTTTCTTGCCGGTCAGTCTCACCTCCACCTCTGGCACCGCCCCACCCTTTGTCATCGCCCTCACCGCCGGGATGGATCTTGTAATCGATGAATAAATATAGCCGTTAAGCCCAACAACCCTCTTTTTAATACGAGAATTGCCGAGCCTCTCAAGAAGATCGTAATAATCATTGAGGACTTGGGCATCGGCGCCAATCCCCGCAAAGGAACAAATCCGATCCTTCACATTGAGGAGATCAAAAGAGACCACCGAATGCCCGCCACCACCGGTAACGTGGCCAATCTGCTTTAGCCCACCCTTCACACCCACAGCATATGCCCAGGCGTTTCCTGTACCCATCTTTAAAATCCCGATGGTCGGAATTGGGACTTCTTTGCTTTGTTCGACAATCCTCTCCACCGCAGATTTTACAGCCGAGATGACACCGACAATTGTCCCATCACCCCCGCCACAAAAGAGGAGATCGAACCGCTTTTCCAGAATATCGTCAACCGCCCCCTCAACCTCCTCCAGCGTCTTTGTATAATAGACATTCTCCTCACCGACAACCGCCGTTATCCTCTTAACAACCCGGCTGTTTACACGGCGGGCATTTTCGTTTAGTATCACCGCCGTTTTTTGCCTCACTTGAGTTATTGTCTTTTTCATAAGTTTTTGGCTCTTAATAGTATTCCCTAAAAATATGTTATTAGTTTTAGGCAGAAGTGTCAATCTAACATTTAGCATCCAAGTGAAACAAATACCTAAACAAAAAGTCTTGACTACAAATCATTTGCAATATATTATATGCCTTAAGAAAGAAGTAAACTGGCGTATCGGCAAAACCAACCAATTTTTACTATCAACAAACAGGAGTTAGCTGCCATCGCAGATATTTTTAAAATTGCTGGAATTCAGTTCAAAGCCACAGAAGACCCAGAGCAGAACATCGCAAAAGGAAAAGAACTCCTTGAACTTGCCCACAAAGAGGGCATCAAGGTGGCATCCTTTACCGAGCTTTTTCACCTCCCGTGGTTTCCCCACACAAAAACGGCAGACCCCACCAACTTTGCAGAAACAATTCCCGGCCCCATCGTCGAGGAATTCTCGCCTCTTGCCAAAAAGATGGACATGGTGCTCATCCTTCCAATTCTGGAGATTGGAAGATCAAGCAATAAAGATACAGACAAAAAAATGTTTTACAACTCTGCTGTAATCATCGACGCCGACGGCAAATATCTTGGAAAATATAGAAAAGTTCACATCCCCCAAATTCCTCTCTGGTACGAAAAGAGCTACTTCACCCCAGGGTGCGGGTACGGTATGATGGGTACAAAAAACCCGTTTCCAGTCTTTCAAACAAAATATATAAAACTCGGCGTCCAGATTTGCTGGGACAACTTTTTCCCA
>JAUWME010000016.1 GCA_030613285.1 Candidatus Zymogenus sp.
CCTCATGGAGCTTTTTGCGTGAGTTGTCGATAAATCGCTCAAATTCCACGATGTCGATACCCTCACTCTTTGCAAATTCTTCCATAGATTGTTTAATATTGGGAATGCTCTTCCCATCTTCAAAATTGCCTTCGTCGTCGATGTCATAAAAGCGACAGAAGACGTCCCCGTCCTTACTTCCAAGAATCTTCTTGACTTCACAGGCTGTGAAAAGATAAAAGAGACCCTCCTCCCCTTCGGTGTCGGCATCCTCCGCCGAAAAAAACCCTCCATCGATAGATGTCATATCCCTCAGTATATAAGTAAATATTTCTCTGGCTGATGTGGCAAATCTCTTGTCATTGGTAACTTGAAAAGCCTCAATGTACGCAATGGCAAGGAGTGCCTGATCGTAGAGCATCTTCTCAAAATGGGGGACAAGCCATTTTTCGTCTGTTGAATAGCGGTGAAAACCAAACCCAATCTGGTCGAAGATGCCGCCCCGCCTCATGGAGTCGAGGGTTTTGACGACCATCTCAAGGGCAAGTTTGTTACCACTCCTTTTATACCAACGCAAGAGAAATGTCAGGTTGTGGGGCATGGGAAATTTCGGCGCTTTTCCAAACCCACCCCATTTTTCATCAAAGTTCTTAGAAATCTCCTCAAAGGCTTTCTTCAAGGTTTCCACTCCCAGCGATGCCTTCCGATAATTTACCATGGCATCATCTTTTAAAAATCCCGCCACGTCATCCCCAACCTTTATTAACTGTTTTCTATCTTCTTTCCATAAGACAGCAATTCTTGCAATCAGCTCTAAAAAACCCGGGATTCCCATTCTTCCCTCCTTGGGAAAATAGGTTCCTGCAAAAAAGGGTTTTCCATCGGGGGTCATGAAGATGGACAGGGGCCAACCACCGCGCCCTGTCATGGCCTGACACACTATCATATAAATCATGTCTATATCCGGGCGTTCTTCCCTGTCAACTTTTATGGAGACAAAATGTTTATTTAATATTCTTGCTACCTCATCATCATCGAAGGACTCACTTTCCATTACATGACACCAGTGGCAGGTGGAATAACCGATAGAGAGGAATATCGGTTTATCCTCATCTTTCGCTTTTTTAAATGCCGCATCACCCCAGGGATACCAATCCACGGGGTTTTCTGCGTGCAAAAGGAGGTAGGGGCTTTTTTCGTTTTTTAGAAGGTTTGCCATTTTACTTTCCAAAAAAAGAGATTAATTTTGTTAGCAAAGTTAAGACTGTAATTGTCAATCTATTGGAGCAATGCTTGACAGCTTGTCTTTAAAATATTGCCTGAATCACTGGCCAAAAAATATCTATTTTCAAATCCTTTCCTTCTATTTTTTACTATTTCCCTTCAGGCAGCCTTTTTCTCATTATGCTTTTATTATAACACTATAAATCTAAATTACAAACAATAATAGTAATTATTCTCAAAAGAATTTAAGATTTCACCAATGTCAGAAAATATTGTCTTATCCCGATAATGCTCGATAATAAAATCGCCATTTGAGTCAGGTTAATGACGTGTGTCATGCACTGAGCTTTCAAAGAATAGAGGATATGGTATCGCTGGGGCTTAAAAAAGACGAGGATTAAACACAAGTGACTAAATTATCCAAAAAATATGTAATCCATTGCGTGTATATTATTGTCAAAACTCCACTCTATCAACTTGTTATTAATACGGGGTACTACATTCTATTTGTTAAAAATAAGTGGGATATTCACCCAAAATACTGGTTATACCCTATTGTTTTTGTCAACTATGTTTTGTATAGTGTATAATAGCAAAAGAAATTATTTATTAAATGGTGATACCATGACCCAGCGCAAAACAAAGAATAGAAGAAGCGAGACGAATGAAACTGAGTTTCATGCAGTCTGTCATGACTGTGGGACGGTAGTGGATGAAACCTTTGACAATAAAATATGTCAGTGCGGTGGTATCTTCCATGTCGACTCCGCAAGGTGCTTATCTTGTTCAAAACGACATCCATTCAGCAAAGTTGGGGAGAAATGCTCCTGTGGCGGGGAGATTGTGCCAAAGATGGTGAGTTGTCCGTCCTGTAAAACGAACATGACTTTAGAGCATATAGGAGAATATTGTCCCAATTGTAACATTCTGCTAAAAATGAAGTAAAGATGGAGGAATAGGTGAATAAAATTACAGAAAACCCAGATAGTTTTATGGAAGAACCTTTAGCGGGCCTTAGGAACGATGCTCTTTCTATGGTGGATAAATGCATAGAATGCGGCTCTTGTTATCTCGACTGCGCCTTTGAAAACTACAGCAAAGACCCCGAAGAGTGTCGCACAATGATAAGGGAATCCAATGATTTTATTTCGGGAAATGTTAAAAGCATAAACTCAAAAATAATCGATATGAATCTCTCCTGTGCGGAGTGCAACAGCTGTTACGAAAGCTGTCCCGAAGGCATTTACAGGCGTCATGGCAATATGTACATGAAACACATGACGGGAAATTCCATCCGCCACCGAATCAACATCCATCCCTATTCCAATTGGCAGATCAAACAACCCGCCATTGAGAAATTCATAGTAAACAAATGGAAGGACGACGAGAGAGAGTGGTACAACAAATTAAATGAGATTAAGTCAGCCGACGTTCTTCTCTATCACGGCTGTTATACCTATCTCATGGCGTCCCAATGCATCAAGCTGGAAAAGATGTTGGATGCAGCAGGAATAAGTTACGTAACCATCGGGAAACTGGAATATTGCTGCGGCAGCTTTGCCTTTTATCGGGGCCAGTCAGACATGAAAACAATCAGGCCAAGATTTTTCGATCTGATAGAGCAGGTCGGGCCAAAGCGTATTATCACAAACTGCGGACACTGTTTCAACGCAATGTGCGATCTTTCAAAGCACGTACAGCCGGATTTAAAGTTTGATGTTCTCCATGCAGCAGAAGAACTCCTCGATTTAAACATCTCCGGGCGTATCGATTTTGCCCATCTGGAGCGTACCTACGCAATTCACGATTCATGCAATTTTCGTCAACTCCATAGTAAAGATGGACCATTGAGGAGCCTCCTCAAACGAATGGGTGGGGTCCATGAACTCCTCTCCCACGGAAGGCAGGGTCAATGCTGCGGGGATGTATCGCGCTATTTCAACCCTGAACATACTAAAGAACATCACCGAAAGACAAGGGTGAGGGAATTTATCTCTTCCGAGGTGGAAAAAATGGTGACGGTTTGTGCGGGGTGCTACGAAAATTTCTACCACAATCCCAAACTCAAGATAGTCGACCTCATCGACTTGGCTTACGAGGCCTTCTCTGTGGCCAGGTCTGAAGAAATCCCCGAAGAGAAACCTTTGCAGGCAGAATGGGAGAATATGTCTCCCCTATTTAACGAGGAATAGCATTATGTTTCAGATTCAGTGGAACGAGAGACTCTGTATCAACTGTCTCAAATGTGTGGAAGTATGCCCCAGAGACAACCTTGCAACTTATCGGGGAATGCCAACACTGGAGAAGATAAACAGATGCACCGGCTGTGGATATTGCACGATGCACTGCCCCTCAGGTTCAATTTACCACGTTACCCTAAACAAAGATTATTGGGGGAGATGGAATCCCGATGTGAAAAACAGCGCATTTATGATGGCCGACACAGGTAAATACATAGTTGAGGGGAAGGGAACCGATCGAAAATTCCTTAGCTGGGACGACCTGATTTTTCTTCCCGGCCAGCTCAAACATCCACCTCTTCTGGAGTCGGATCCTGTCGATACCGAGATTGTCATTGGGCCGCATTCAAACAAACCCATTAAACTCAAAACACCTATTTTAATCGGTGCTATGAGCTTTGGCTCCCTCTCTGTAGAAGCCAAGGTGGCTCTGGCCCAGGGGGCCACCGCTGTGGGTTCCATGTCCAACACCGGTGAGGGTGGAATGCACGAAAGGGAGCGAGCTGCCGCAGATTATCTCACTTTACAATACAGCACCGGGAGATTTGGTGTTGATCAGGCCGATCTCAAAATGGCCGATATGATAGAGATCAAGATAGGCCAGGGTGCAAAACCGGGGCTTGGGGGTCATCTTCTTGCGGATAAGATTACACCTGAGATTGCCAAAGTTAGAAACATGATAGAGGCAGGGGCGCGGTTTAGACCCGGCGAGAATGCCATCAGCCCGTCTCGACATCTGGACATCGAAAGTTCAGATGATCTAAAAGAGAGGGTCAAGAAACTTCGGGAAATAACTGATGGTGTCCCCATTGCTATAAAAATTGCAGGGGGCTGTGTTGAGGAGGATTTAGACATCGTTATCTTTGCTGAGCCAGATGTCATTGTAGTCGATGGTGGCGAGGGTGGAACTGGGGCAGCGCCCAACATTGCAAAGGATCATGCGGGCCTTCCCCTGATCTACCTACTTTCGAGGACCCTTAACCATCTTGAAAAAAAGGGTGTTCGGAAAAAGTTCACCCTGATTGCTGCTGGCGGACTAACGGGCCCCGCTGATTTTGCCAAGGCCCTATCTCTGGGTGCTGATGCTGTCTATACTGCTGGTTATGTAAAATTTGCCCTGGGTTGCGTCTATTGCAGGTCATGTCAAAGTGGTCGATGCCCCACCGGAATTACAACTCAGGACCCAATCTTAAGAGAGCGTCTTGATGAGTCCGATCGCTCAAAAAAGGTTGAAAACCTCCTTCGGGTCTCCACCAATGAGATTGCCAAGATTTGCAGGCTTTGCGGATTGACCAGCAGTAAAGACCTCGACTCGGATCATTTAAGGGCCTTCTCCAAGGAGTTATCTGAAACCACAGGAGTAAAGATGGCGTGGGTACCCTGTGATTAAATAGGAAGCAAAGCTCCAGAACGGTTTCAAGGTTACTTTCGTATTTATATATCTATTTTGAGAGGATTTCATAAATCTTCTTTAAAAAACAGGACTGAAATTAAAACTTAATATGAGGAATGCCCATGAGCGTAAATATTAGTATTTCACCTAACGTAGAGTCAATAGTGATGCCGGAAAATCTGAGGGTTGGCCTGATGGTTGCAGAGCAACGAAAAAAGTGCCAAGGGAAGGGATGCACCTTGGATGAATACGCTGGATTTGCCTTTGGACAGTCCCCTTTCCACGTCCCGCCGTCCCTCGTCTCGGCCCTGGGAAAGCACGCAAACAAGGGGCACTACTCTGCTGCCGAGGGGATTGTTCAATTGAGGGAGGCTATTGGTGGATTTTACAAGAGGCATTTCAAACTCGATGTCAAACCTTCGAGGATAGTAGTCGGCCCCGGCACCAAAGACCTGATATTTACGGTCTTTTCCATGATTAGCGGCTATGTCATCATACCATCGCCATCGTGGATTGGCTATTTCCCCCAGCTGAAGCTGCTGGGCAAACACTACCATACTCTCCATACAAAACCCGAAGATGGCTTTAAGGTAAACCCCGATGACCTTAATCTGCTTTTATCAAAGCTCGGCCTGGAAAAGGAGCAGCATCTCCTTATTCTCAATAACCCCCACAACCCCACCGGCGCCCTCTATACCAAGGATGAACTTACCGGGATCACCAAGGTGTTGAGAAAACATGACGCCCTTGCCCTGTCAGACGAAATCTATGGACTGACGACATACAACGTTGACGATTTTATCAGCATGGGCCATATATATCCGGAGGGAACTTTCATTACCAATGGCCTTTCCAAGGACAGATCCTCCGGTGGATACAGGTTGGGCTCTTGCATCCTTCCAGAGCAAGATTCCGACGAGCTTTTCATCGATTTTACAAAGATTGCAGCAACGGTTTATACTAATGTTTCGACGCCAACCCAATTTGCTGCCATCACAGCTTATGAACCCAATGATGAGATTGATGAGTATCTGAGTGTAACCAGAAATATCCACAGGATAATGGGGAGATTTATGAGTGAGGAGTTCAACAAAATTGACGGAATCAGTGCCACTGCACCACAGGGTGGATTCTATTTCTATGTTGACTTCAATTCCCTTGGGAGTAACCTCAAGAAAAAGGACGTGAACACATCCAACGAGCTGGGACAATCTCTTCTTGGCCATCCCCACCACATTGCCACAGTTACGGGTGACGCCCTGATGTTAAATCCCGATAATTTTGGAGCGAGGATAGCCTTTGTTGATTACGATGGAAAGATGGCCTTTGACAAATATAAGAAGATGCCTCCTGAAACAGAATTGGATGAGGCCAAATTTGTTAAGGACGCCGCTCCTAAGATGATTATGGGGATTGAAAAGCTCAAAGAATATGTTTCTGAGCTGGGTTGACAAATCTCAATTTATTACATATGCGTGGAAATATATACTTCCGCGTAAATCGCAGAAGTAATAAGCAATGTAATGGGAAGAAGAATAGTTGCTACAGAAAAATTTTCCATATTTTTGTTTTCATAATATTATATCACCCCAAAAATTTTCTTAGATTTGCTGCTCTTAAAACATACTCTCCTAAATCTTTAGTCCTGTTTTCCCTCACTGAAGTTGCAATATAATTTGTTAGTTCTTTATGCTCTGCATCTGTTTCGAAATCCAAAAAATCTTTAACTCTTGCTTCAAGTCCTTTTGGCAAAAAATTCGTGCTTGGGTTAAGATATCTGAGAGCATCCCTTAAATCATCTTCAAAATGTATGTAAACTTCCTTAATAAATTGTATGTCATCTTCATTCAATGCATTTAGCCCCAAGATTTCTGGCGGCAAACCCACGGAATATAGAGAGGCCGTAAATGTTATCGCTCTTGGCAAGTTGATTCCTTCTACGTCTCGCGAGTAACCGAAGAGACCTATATGCAGCTTTCTTTTTCTCCTGCTTGGAATATACCCTGCAATCAAATTGATTACTGGTGCTAAATCTGCTACTTGTCTTCTATATTCTTGGGAATACTTTCTAATTATCTCCAAACATCTTTCTTCATCCATATCCTGAGGCAAACCCGTTTTTCTTTCCTTTAGTTTTCTTATAGATGCTATAATTTTTTTAGGAGGATTATCATATTTGAATGCAGATTGAATAGTGAATGTGTGAGTGCTGGGATATTCTTCCACAACTCTTTCTACTGTTGATGGTTTAAGATTGCCTCTGAAAGGAGCTGAACCCACCCCAACAATAGGATATATTTTAATACCACTCTCCTCTGACAACCTATGCAGTCTCTGAAGAGCAATCTTATTTAGAAGGACTGCACTGACAAGCCCGTAATTTATTGCTGGGTCTGACCTTGCCAAGAAAACCCTTTGATATTTTACATCCTTGTCCCGTAGATATTCACGGGTAATATTGTGGGCGTCAAGCATGTGTTCCATGTCTTCAAAAAGAGGTATAACATTGATCCTTTCAGGCTTGAACTCTCCAATCCATTCAGCAATTGTTATATCTCCTTTCCCAAATGATTTATTCTGTTTTCCAGTAACAAAATCAGCATAATATCTATAAACCCTATCAATACTTTTATATGATGATGTCATTGGCAGGATAACTTCAAATACGGGTGGCATATCATCTTGATAAAACAACTTTGCGGCGTCAAACGCCCTGGGTATACTTTCTAACGTTTCCAATAATATTTTTGCCTCAGCTTTTTCTACTGTAGGATTGGGCACTCTTAGCGTTATGAATAAGTCTTTGCCTAATCTTTTCTCTTTAAAAAAGGATTCATATTTTGTTAATAGTTTTTTGACTACATAATCATCGGCTTCCTTTCCTTCGCAATCCCACATCTGTTCATCACAATCTAAATGAGAGAATGCATAATATGCTTCCTGTATTTCGTCTTCTCCACCAATCTCTGAACTTTCTGCAAAAAACGGAGAATTCACATTATCTGGGTGTTGCGTACTCATACATCTTGGAATTTTAATTTTCATAATTAATCCTCAACTTTTATGTGCCGTATACTTTTAAGATTGTGAATATCAAACACCACGGCGCTTAATTGACTCTGGTAGTGAATTGTAACTGTCTCTATTATTTTAGGTTTGGCGTAAACTCATAGACAATAAAAAAATGCCTTAATAGCAAACATGAGAAAAACTGGCATGATAAATCTTCTTTTCAAAGATGATTTATTCATAAAGAACTCCTAATAGATACATAAAAAACGCTATTGACAATTTTGTTGTATTCACAATGCTTTGAATCAATGTACCATCCTTTGCGTTTTGTGTCAATATAGTTACGCAGCAAGACAATATAGTTCATCAATAAATCTTGAAGTAAAGAAAATAACAGCCGCTTTCTATTGAGTTTGAGCAAACAGAAACCTTTACGTAAGTGCTCAATATCAGTTTTTTATTAATATAGGGTATATACAAGTTACTGCTATTAGATAGTTAGAAAAAACCAATTTGGATAAAACCCCGCCTCGAAATTTGAGGATGAAAGCAAAGGCGTGAAAGCAAATTAGGTTTTTCATATCCTATACTATAAAACAACAGAAATTGGGCACTTATGGTGTCTAACTGCCTGAAAATATACCCTATATCAAAAAAAACTAAAGTGGGGCACTTACGTACCCTATATCAAAAACAAAAAAAAGTAGGGTACTTACGTACTCTATATCGAAAAAACTGGAATAGGGCACTTAATGTTGAGGTTGTCCGTTTTTTTATTTTGAGGAGGATGCTATGTGTAGCGAACCTGTGTGCACAAGGTGTGGTTCATCAAATTGGATTTTGACTGACAAAGGCGACTGAGCGTCTATGATGTGCCTAAACTGTGGAAACGCAATCGATTAAGAGTATATTTAACGTTTGGGCCGAACAAATCGTGGCATGATTATGAGATGGAAAGATTAGAACAAGAAAGAAAAAGGGGGAAAATGATTCCCCCTTTTCCCAATTGCAATTAAATCCGTGGGTTAATTACCTCCGATCCCTGCTCCGAGGAGGCTTTGCCTCGTCTACGTTCAGTGATCGTCCGGAGAAATCCGTACCGTTCAATGCTTCTTTTGCCTCTTCGGCTTCCGACTGGGATGACATTTCGACAAATCCAAAACCTTTTCCTTCGATGACCTTGGCCTCTACAACTTCTCCGTATTCGGAAAAGAGGTCGTTAAGCTCTCCAGCAGTAACCGTATAGTTGAGGTTACCCACAAAAAGTTTGCTTCCTTGCATTCTTAACTCCTTTTTCTCTTATTCAACAACGGCAACATTAGGAGGTGAAGACAAGTAAAACAACGATACCTCTTACTAAAACACATTATTAAACGCGAGAACTAAAATAAAAAAAATGCTATAGAAATTATTGGACACCCAGATGAGATGTCTCGACTCTCTCTATAGCAATATCCACTTTCAGGACCCGATGTCCTGATTTTGACTTATTTTATATCAATTTTTGTCATATGTCAAGGAAATAATATTTTATCTAATGAGGACAATAAAATGGATATTTAATAGATAAGTAAGGATGGACTGACGATTAACCCTTTTCAAAGAAGGGGCTGGTGTTTACCAGCCTTTTTTTGGATAGTATATTGAGATTAGAAGGTAATCTCAATATGGTTAAGACGGGCTATATTAAGATGGGCCAGAAGGGAGATGCTACTCAACTCCAGTGGGTGCTGTTGAGAGGGAAAAGTCATTTCTCAAGTTTCCAGAGCAGAAGATAACCATTCTTGTTCCATGCTGTGTTGAGGGACTGGCCAGTAAAGGAACTCGTTGAAGGAGTCAACACAACTCGTGACTACTGCAAATAACTCCACCCTCCAGCATTATTATAGAGAGACTTACTATGTATATATATTTAACTATCCACAATGATATTTCAAATTGTCATAAGCACCGTATTAATTTTGCATCCAAAATATACTGTTGAGCTCTATCGAGAAGCTCTATCACAATTTGCTTTTTTATATTTCTGACCATTATTCATCAAACATCTCGTTTAACTTGTTTAGCAGCGCATTTATTTCAAACGGCTTTTCAACATATTTTACCCCGGTAATCTTAAAGAAGTTTTGAGTCTCTTTCCCCAGCACATCACCGGTTATAAAGAGCATCCTATCTGTCAGTTCCGGATATTCTTTCTGGACAAAGGTATAGAGATTCTGACCGCTCATTCCCGGCATCTTCATATCAGATATTATAACATCATACCCGCCCTTTTTCAGCAACTCAATGGCTCTATCCCCGCTGTTGGCGGTTTGAACAACATAACCCTCGTTTGATAACGCTTCGGAAATGACCTCCCTCAATGATTCTTCGTCTTCCACAACGAGTACAGATATTGTTCCTTCAGGCTTCTTCGGCCTCTCTATTTTCACTTCATCTATTTCTGCAATATCTTTCACTATCGGAAGCTCGATGGTGAATTTTGCGCCTTTGCCTATCTCACTCTCTACATTCATTTTTCCACCGTGCTCATTGATAATACCGTAGATGATACTCAAACCGAGTCCGGTTCCTTTACCCACCTCCTTGGTGGTAAAAAATGGATCGAATATCTTATTGATATTCTCCTTCGGGATGCCGAGACCATTGTCATCAAATTCTATCAGTATTGTTTCATCTCTTCTGAATGATCTTATATTGAGTGTTCCCCCACTTTTTTCTTTTAGGGCATCGTGGGCGTTATTGATGAGATTGATAAAGACCTGCTGAAGCTGGTAGGGATCGGCGGACGTCGCTGGAATGTTTTCTGATAGTTCCAGTTCTACATCGATATCATCCACGCTCAATTCATATTCCCTTAGTTTGCAGGATTCCACGATCACGTCATTTACGTTAATCATCCTTCGCTCGGGCTTGTGCTCTCTGGCAAAAGCAAGGAGACCCCCTACAATCTTTGTACACCTCATGGATTCTTTTTGTATGACTTCTAATTTATCCCTTATTTCACCAGACATATATCTTTTTGCCAAAAGTTGGGCGTTTCCAATTATCGCAGTGAGAGGGTTGTTCAGTTCGTGGGCAACACCGGATAGGATCCCCCCGAGGCTGGAGAGTTTTTCCGTCTGGATGAGCTGTGCCGCTATCTTTTTCCTTTCTGTGATATCTCTGATGATCCCATTATAGCCGATATTGTACCCCCTGCCGTCTCTCCTGACGGTTGCTGTTACAAGGACATCAATGAGGGTGCCATCTTTTTTCTTAAAGATTATCTCTTGGTCTTTTACAAATTCCTCTTTTTCAATGATCTGTAGGAATATTTTTTTGTATTCGGGGTTCAAGAAAAGATTTTTAATATCCATTGAAAGTAGCTCATCCCTCGCGTATCCAAAGAGCTCTTCTCCCGCAGGATTTATGTCAATGAACTTTCCATCAAGCGCAGCAATGTAAATGACATCTCTGCTCGTTTCAAAAATGTTTCGCCATTTCTCCTCAGATTGTTTGAGTTCAACCGTACGTTCGAAAAGGAGTTTATTGATTTCACTTATATTTTTCTCCGCCCGCTTGCGCTCTTCCTCCGTTTCAATTGCCGAAAGCGCAAAGGCGATGTCCTGTGCCACTTCCTCCAGAAGCATGACTTCCTCTTTATCAAAGTAATCAATGTTGTAAGAATAGACGTTTAAAGCACCATGAATGGTCTCTTCATAAACAAGGGGAACAGCAATACTTGACTTATATCCCCTTTTTTCAGCTTCTTTTTGCCAAGAAGCGTATTTGGAACTATTCAACACATCCCTTAAGACACACGTCTTTTTTGTTTTTATTGCCGTTCCTGTGGGTCCTCTTCCGGTTTTTTCATCGTCCCATGTTATGGTGGTCTTTTCCAGATACCCATCCTCGAATCCCCATTGTGCCACAGGAATGACCTTTTTGTGTCCTTCCTCTATCATGCCTATCCAGACGAAAAGATAACCACTCACCTCCACAAGGATTTCACACGCCTGCCCCAAAAGAGTTTTCTTATCTTTTTCAATGACGATGAGCTGATTGATATTGCGTATGGATTTCAACACCCGGTTCAGATGGAAAATCCGCTCTTCCGACCGTTTACGCTCAGTTATATCCCTTAACGTACCCTGAAAACCGATTGTTTCATCTCCTTTACGAATGGTGTTGACATACGCTTCTACAGTCCTAACCTCACCATCTTTTCTTATAGTTTCATACGTGAAGTCCCTTATCGGCTCACCCGTACGATAGAGATGATTATACGCCTTAAAAACGTCTTCTGCCACTTCCGGCGTTCCATATTTTGCAAAGCTGCTTCCTATAATCTCTTCCTTTTCATAGCCCATAATTGATGCGAGGGCATCGTTTATCGATGTGAAATTCCCTTTAATGTCAACAGTAAAGACGGCTTGAATAGAGTTTTCAAATAAACCCCTCCATTTTTTCTCGCTCTCCCTGAGCAGCTCTTCGGCCCGCTTTCTCTCGGTAATGTCAATGAAAACGCCCTGTCTGGCCGTTTCTCCCATATAATTAAGATTACTGCCGTAAACGAGGACAAAAAGTGTTTCTCCTCCCTTCTTGATTATTTTGATTTCGTATCCCGTTGGTAGATCCTCCCCGGCGGCAATCTTCTTGGCGCGATCCAACACATACTCCCTATCGTCTTCGTAAACGAATTCTATCAAATCCTTCCCTATTATATCCTCGGGACCACCATATCCCAGAAGCCGGGCGGTCTCCTTTCCGCAATATTTGATCTTTCCACCTACTTGAATAAAAATCCCCACGGGGACATTGTCGGCTATCATCCTGTATTTTTTCTCGCTCTCCCTGAGCGCCTCCTCCGCCCGCTTGCGCTCGGTGATATCGGTCATAACGCCGGTTATACCAACAGGCACGCCTTCTTCAAATTGTATACGTGAGGAAGTGCGAACATGGCGGACTTCACCGTCTTTTTTAAAGCCCCTAAATTCGTACGGCTTCATCTTTCCACTAACTGTTTGTCCCATACTTTTTAGCAGACCATTGAGGTCATCAGGGTGTACATATTTTATAGCAGGCCGGTTTACTACCTCTTCCGGCTTGTATCCGAACAATTTCTCAATTACAGGGCTAATATAAGTGATATTACCTTCCATATCGAGAGTGAATATTACATCGTTCAAATTCTCAATAAGTGAGCGATATTTTTCTTCGTTTTTTCGAAGCAATTCGTTTGCCTCAATCAGGTGTCTTGTCTTCGCCTTGATCTGTACGTTAAGAAGCTGAATAATCCCAAACAATAGAACCAGTAGCCCTCCGATGACAACAATAATCCAGAGAAGATAACGCGGCACAACCTGCTCTGGAGCCTTTTCCATCCAGCGAGCCAGTGTTTTGTAATAGTGGGAATTGGGTTGCTTTCGCCAAGCATTTAAATGACGTTCGATGGTGTCAAGAAGCTCAGGATTGCGCCCCTGAGCAGTCACAATGTATAATGATACCGGGTTAAAGATGATGGGAGTCTTGATCAACCCGTATTTTTGGAATGAATAATCTCCAATGAAATGGTTAGAAATCACCGCGTCAACAGAACCATTCTCGGCCAGCCTAAACCCTTCCTCGTATGTTTTGACCTGGACAATCGTTACCTCGAAACCGAACCCGTTTATAATCTGTTTGAAAATTTCCTCTTGAATCCCCCCTTTAAGCACGGCGATCCGCCGTCCGTTCAGGTCAGACAGTGTTGACAGCGAAGTCGATGAGTTTCTATACACCTGCGACCAGCTATACAAAACCGGAGTCTCATGGAAATCATACTTCGTGTCTCGTCCCCGCGAATAGGCGACATCAGGCATCAGATCAATCCGATGTTTTTCAAGAGCATCAAGACACTCAGACCATTCACACGGAATATATACCAGGTTCC
>JAUWME010000221.1 GCA_030613285.1 Candidatus Zymogenus sp.
TTCATAGGAGGTGATTGGAATGGCTGAAGCCCAATTGAATGCACAAGCCTTTGGAGGCGGCGATCCGCAAATAGTAACCTTTTTTCTTGCAAATGAGGAGTTCGGCGTGGACATCCTCCTTGTCAAGGAGATCATCAGGCCAGCTCCCATAACAGAGGTTCCCAACACTCTCTCGTATGTAGAGGGGGTTATCAACCTCAGGGGCAAGGTTGTACCCGTGGTCGACTTGAGAAAGAGACTGGATTTGGAAATATCAGAAGAGGATAAGGCGACCAGGATTATGATAATTGAATTGGAGGATAAGACCACTGGCTTTATATTAGACAGTGTCTCGAAGGTCATGACGGTCCCCAGGGACTCGGTGCAGGCAGCGCCGGACATGATTACCGCTGGAGTGGAAAGCGAGTACATCCTCGGAGTCAGCAGGATTACTGAGGGTGATAAAGAAGACAGGCTCATCATACTCCTCGATTTTCTCAAGATTCTAACGGTGGAAGAACTGGGAGATATTGAGCATCTGGAATAGGGTTACTGCAATGATAAGAAAGGCAAAAAAGCTGTTATTCAAGATGAGCGAAGCGACGAAGCAATTTCAATATGCTTTTTGGCTTTTGTGGAAAAGGAGATTGCTGAGGTCGCTTGCAATGACAAGGTGGAGCGAAGCGACGAAGCAACATTAATATGCTTTTGCTATTGAATGACAGATGGAAAGGAATGATAATAAAAGAAATAAAAGGAAGAAAAATTAAACTTTTATCTTAGGAGGATAAAATGAGATTTACAATACGATTAAAAATGATTCTATATTTGACGATTTTGGCGACTGCCGGTGTTTCCGCCATGGCTTTTCCCGCATATTTCAGGGCAAAGGCGGATGCGGAGAAGAACGTCAAGACGCTGCTTCTTGACGTATCCAATGCTTCGACTACTATTATTGACACATTTATAGGAGAGAGGATGTTTGACTTGAAGGACTTTCCTTCAGATCCAGAATTTGCAAACAGCCTTGAATCGGGAGACTACAACGAAGCCAACAGTTTTTTTCGGACACTGGTAAAAAGCAGGGGCACCTACCTTAAAGAACTCATGTTTCTAAACAGAAACGGAATCGTTCTGGCGTCCAATTTTGAACCTGAAATTGGGAATGACAAGTCCAACTTTGATTATTACAAAGACTTTATTGACAGCGAAAAAGAACTCTACATTAAAGTGATTAAGGACCCAGAAACAAAAATAAATGTGCTCGTTATGGCTTCAAAGGTCAAAAGAAGTGGTAGAGTAGAGGGTATCTTTGTAGAGTTTGTAAAGTTGTCATACTTTTCTGATTTGTTTGAAGGAATAAGGGCAGGAAAAACTGGAGAGACCTATGTAGTCGATGATGAAACGGGGATGCTGGTTTCAGAATCTCGCTTTATTGAAGAGTTGAAAGACAAAGGTATCGTAAAAAACACTACAATTCTTGAGGTGGATATCAGCAATACCGAGACTTTTAAGAAGGGCAGTGAGCTTCCTGAGCATGAAGTAATATACGGTAAATGGAAGGACTATCGTGGAGAAGATGTTTTCGGCGCTGTTGTCCATCATCCACCTCTTGGATTTTTAGTTTATACCGAGCAGGACGAGGCGGAAACCTTGGAACCTCTTAATGCCACGAGAAACTTTTACTTTATTTTATCTCCAATCCTCTTGTTGGCGATTCTTGTTGTCGTCTTCTTTATTGCCAGAGGTATTACAAATCCCATCATAAGGATATCCGAGGAGATGGTGGCGTTGGGTGGCGCCGGCGCCGACCTGACATCGAGGCTCGAGATTACCTCGAGAGATGAATTGGGAGACCTTGCAGAGGGTTTTAACGCCTTTGTGGAGAGACTTGAAGGCATTGTGGCAAGGGTTCACAAGGGTGCCGGTGCGGTTCGTTCCCTCTCCGAAGAGGCGGGGCCGGTGGCTGCAAGGAATGCGGAAATTATGGTAGCGTTGAGAGCAAGGATGGGAGAGATCACCACTATTACTGAGGGGGAGATGGAGAGTTCCAGAAACGCCCTTAACATCATAAGAGAGATGGCCGCGGGCGCCCGGGGTGTTCAGGACAGGGCGCAGTCCCAGGCCACAAACGCCGCTCAGACTTCTTCGGCCATCAACGAGATGGCGACATCGGCAAACGAGCTTTCCGAAGAGGCAGAAAGGGTCAGGGCAGCAGGCATCGAGTCAGTGGAAAGGCTAACCGAAGCCCTTGAGCTTTCCAACACTGTTGCCACTAACGCCGCCCTTGCTGCAGACCGAATTGAGGGAACGGCAAAAAGCGCTGATGAAGGACGAGAGGTTGTCCGTAGAACTGAGGAAGGTATCAGGTCTATCGCCGATTCTACCGAACAGGTGTTTGAAATCGTCGAGGTTATCGACGACATCGCCGAGCAAACAAACCTCCTTGCCCTTAACGCCGCAATTGAGGCCGCCAGAGCCGGGGAGCACGGAAAGGGTTTTGCGGTTGTCGCCGACGAGGTACGAAAACTCGCCGAGCGAAGCGGTGATGCTACAAAGGAGATTACAGAGCTCATCAAGACAGCAAACAAGTCGGTGGAAGAGGGAACAAGGCTTGCCGGTGATATCGCCGGGTCGTTTGAGGATATTGTTACTGAGGCGGAAAGGGCGGTGGAGCTTGCAAGGGGTAACGTCGAGGCCGCCAAGGGAGCTGCAGAAGGCCTTGAGATTGGTGTGGAAAGTGGTAAGGCCGCAAACGTTATCAATGAGGCGGTATCAGAGGCCATGGCTCAACAGCTCAATAGTATTGAGGAAATTCTCAAATCAATGGACGAACTTGCATCCCTCTCCCAGGAGATTGTGGAAGTGACCATGGAGCAGGCCCAGAGGACGCAGGTTATTGAAAATACGATTCAGGAAATCGTAAACGGATCCTCAGAGATTAGTAACTCAATTGAAGAGGGCGAGAAGGAAACAGAGGTGGTAGCCGAAGGTGCTGGTATCGTTCGGGAAAATCAGGAGACAATTCTGCGGATGGCCGGCGCTAACGCCGAGCTCATGGCACAGTTTAAGTTTAAAACTATGGATGAGGAAGATGCAGAGGAAACAGGGTAAACCCATTGCTTGTAAATTAGTTCCTGTTGGCATTGACCCTTTAGTGTCATTTAAGAGAAGCAAACCCGCCTTTTTAGGCGGGTGAGAGACGAAGTAATCTCAACATACTTTTTTTTAAATGATAAGGTGGAGCAAAGCAACGAAGCAATTGGGTGATGCATACTGCAAAGACACTTAGCGAGAAGTGCAAATAAAGAAGAGAAGAAAATATTTCAAGGAGTTCATTCATGGCCAAATCTGTGATGGTTGTTGACGATTCCAAATTCATGAGAAATCGTATCAAAGAGGCTCTCGAAGGGGATGAGTTGACGGTAGTTGGCGAAGCTAAAGACGGTGACGAAGCTATAGAATTATACAGGGAACTGAAACCGGAACTGGTTACAATGGACGTAACTATGCGTAATACCGATGGTTTTACCGCTGCCGAAGAAATTCTCAAAGAATTTCCAGAAGCAAAACTGGTACTTCTGACTCTTCGCGAAGAGGAGGAAAAACACTTTCTTGAGGAAGCCGCAAAGAAGTTGGGAATAAAGGCGGTAATTCTTAAGCCCTTTAAACCAGATGAATTAAAGTCTCTAATTCTCGACATTTTGGGAACCTGATATTTATCTCATGTTGAGTTGTCTGTGTGGCGAGACTGTGGGATGTCAAGAGAGATTAACGTAAAGGAGATAGCTTCAGGGTAAGTACAGTCTATTTGATCAGTCAGTTTATTTGGAAAATACTTATGGAAACAAAAAAAGGCGATCCTAACTGGGACGGTGTTGATAAAAGAAAGGAGAAGGCACGAAAGGGAAAAAGGAGAAAGTACAACTGGCGCTCCATTCAGTTGGGTGACATGATCAGGAAAAAAGAGAGGAGGAAGGATGAGCGAAGGTCAAGCATTAAAAACAGAAAAAAATACACCGTTTTTTCAAACCTGAAGAAAAAGCTTCTAATCTATTTTCTTCTAATAGTGTTTGTGTCTCTTTCCATCAGTCTTGAATTAATCTGGGAAGTGGGGGAGGCAAAGCTGAAGGATGAACTTAAAAATGGTTTAGTCAGCGGAGCGCCGGAAGGGGAGATTCGAGATGCCGTGTCGGCAATCGATTACGACATTGCCCTAAAACCCCTGAAAAGACTCCAGATCAGGATGATAATAATCCTTATGATAGTGATCTTTGCGGTAGTTCTAACACTCTATTTTTTCATAAAGGATGTGGCCGACCCATTAGACGAGATGGTTAGTACCGCAAGGGAAATATCAGATGGGAACTTGGGAAAAACCGTTCCGGTGTATTCCAAGGACGAAATTGGGCAGTTAGGCTCTGTTATCAATGATATCACTGCAGATTTTCAGGAGGTGCTTCTGATGGTGGGCAAGATCAGTCTTTCTGCCTCCGACGCCACCGATATAATCCATAACAGAGTTGAGATATTAAATGAGAAGGAGATAAGTGGTGATATTCAACAGCAGTTAAATGTTCTTTACAAGGACATCACAGAGTTGAAGTCGCTTGTAGAATCATTCAGCTTTTACCATATTGATATGGACAAGCTGTAGTTAAATGTGTCAGGTGTTTGCTAATTAGTAAAAGTATTTTGGACGTTTTTTACAATGGAATTCATTTTAGACTTCTGGGCGATAGCATCCGTTAATTGGTATATGTTGCCGGTTTCCATCGTTGTTGCGGCACTGGCAACCGGAAGCGGTTTTGGCGGGGG
>JAUWME010000179.1 GCA_030613285.1 Candidatus Zymogenus sp.
ATACTGGGCGCGCCTTGGTTTTTAACGCCATTGCCGTGGCGGCGGGTTTTATGATCCTCACCATTTCAAATTTCAAGCCGATTATGAACGTAGGGTGGCTGGTCGCTGCCACGCTGATTCTAAGTGCCAGGATAACCCTCATTTTGATCCCAGCCCTTATCTCCATGTTTGGGCTGGATGCAGGAAAGTAGCTTGATTCCACTGTTTCGTTTTTTAGACAGAAAGTTATGGTTTCTGGTGTTAATTGATGACCAAATAAAATTTTGGGGCGGGCCGATGGTTACACTTTTTAGGCTCGCCCCTGTAGTTTTTCCCGCTACCCCTTTTACGTTTCCCATTTTAAGTCCCTCTTTTACGTTCCACTTATTAATATTTCACCTTGATTTTTTGCTGATAATGGATATACTATATGTTAGCCTTATTAACTGACACGATGGATAACCAAAAAAACAGAGACCCCGTAGATATTTTCTCGGAGTACCTCACCTTGGAAAAGGGGGCATCTCCCCACACCAACAAGAGCTACACGGGAGATATTCGCCAGTTCGAGGAATTTTTATGCGGTGGGGAAAAACAAATAGGAGGGGAGCGCTTAATTCACGCCACCGCAGACGATGTTCGGGCGTTTCTTGGCTCAATCATCGATGAGAGGGAAAGAAGCTCTGTTTCGAGGAAACTCTCCAGCCTCAGAACATTTTACAAATTTCTCCTAAGAGGAGGCTACATCAAAATAAACCCTGCGGTTATCGTCTCTTATCCAAAGGGAACAACAAAGCTTGTGGACTATCTCACCGTCGATGATGTCTTTAGACTCATTGAGACCGCAGGCGGTAACAGCCCCGCAGAAAAGCGTGACAGGGCAATTTTGGAGCTCCTTTATTCCACAGGAATTAGGGTGAGCGAGCTGGTGGGGCTTAACACTTTGGACATCAACTTTGAAGAATCGGTTCTCAAGGTATCTGGAAAGGGGAAAAAAGAGAGGATTGTGCCTGTGGGCAGCCCCGCACTTTTGGCAATCAAAGAATACTCACAAGCAAAAGACCAGAAGACCCTCAAGGTGGATGACGACTTTTCAAGAGACGCCCTCTTTCTAAATAATCGCGGCGGGAGACTAACGGCACGGAGCGTCAACCGCATAGTAAAAAAATATATCCTCTTGGGTTCATTAACGCTAAACGTAAGCCCCCACAAGCTCAGACACGCATTTGCCACACATCTTTTGGAGATGGGGGCGGGACTAAGAGACATTCAAGAACTTTTGGGACACGAATCTATCTCCACAACACAAAAATATACCCATGTTACAATCGATAGGCTCATGGAGGTTTACGACAAAGCTCACCCAAGATCAAAAAGGAGTTAGCAATTTCATGAATAATATTTATTCAAACAAATCCCCGCAATTTAAGGGAAACACGGGAAACGACACAAAGATAAAGATACGATCCACAACGATAATCGCAGTGAGAAAAGACGGTAAGGTGGCCATTGCTGGCGACGGTCAGGTAACGATGGGTGAAGCCGTGGCAAAAGGTGGAGCGAAGAAACTTCGACGTCTCTACAACAATAAGATCATTGCAGGTTTTGCCGGCAGCACCGCCGATGCCTTTACCCTCTTTGAACGCTTTGAGAGCAAGCTTGAGCAGTACAGCGGAAACCTCGTGAGGAGTGCGGTGGAGCTTACAAAAGATTGGCGGATGGATAAATATTTGAGGAGGCTCGAGGCCCTCCTCGTTGTGGCAGACAAGGATGTATCCCTAATTATATCAGGGAGCGGTGACGTATTGGAGCCGGACGACGAGGTAATTGCCATCGGCTCCGGCGGTGGATACGCCCAGGCCGCAGCAAGGGCGCTGGTTAAACACTCAAAACTAAAAGCCGACGAGATTGCAATGGAGTCTCTAAAAATCGCCGCAGGGATTTGCATTTATACCAACGACAACATCCAGCTCGAAATTCTATAATCTCCCAACAGGCTGTTGGCAAATATTTGTTCCGAAAAGATGGGATTATTGATTTTAAGGGGTTGCTGGTAAATATTGATTTGAGAGAAGGTGGGGGTCATTGAATTTAAGGGTTGTTGGGGTTGCTGGCAAGTTTTAATGTCGAGAGAAGGTGGAGATAATTTAGTTAAAGATAAAAAAAGATCAATTTAGACTTCAATTTTGAAAGAGGAGAAACAGATGCAGACATTTACGCCCCGGGAGATAGTCTCGGAGCTGGACAGATACATAATCGGTCAAAACAAGGCCAAACGGGCCGTGGCCATTGCATTGAGAAACCGATGGCGAAGAATGCGAGTCCCAGAAGAATTGAAAGATGAGATTGCGCCAAAGAACATCATCATGATTGGCCCCACAGGGGTGGGAAAGACCGAGATCGCAAGACGGTTGGCAAAGCTCTCCCAGGCTCCATTTCTAAAGGTCGAGGCCTCAAAGTTCACAGAGGTTGGTTACGTTGGCAGGGACGTGGAATCGATGATCAGGGATCTTGTGGAACTCTCTGTGAACATGGTCAAGGAAGAGGAGATGGAGAATGTAAAGGTCAAGGCCGACGAGCTTGCCGAGGAGAGAATCCTTGATCTCCTGCTGCCGAGGCGAGTAACGCCCGATGAGCAGCCAGAGCCGAAGTTTCCCCCAACCGATTCAAACGTCTTGGATTTTGATAGGGCCAAAACGGGAAGGCACGATATTCCGGGAAATGAGGCAGAAATCCTCCAGCCAAAGGTAGAGGATACCGACACCTACGACAAAACGCGGGAGAAGTTGAAAAAGCTCTTGAGGGAGGGAAAGCTCGATGAGCGTCCTCTGGAAATTGAAACCCGTGAGAAAAACACCCCCATGGTGGAGATATTTTCGGCCTCCGGCATTGAGGAGATGGATATTAACATCAAGGATATGTTCGGGAACCTCTTTCCGGGAAAGACCAAAACAAAGAAAGTGCTGGTAAAAGATGCCAGAAATATCATCGCCACCGAAGAGGCCCAGAGGCTCGTCGATATGGATAAGGTAGTGAGTCTGGCTGTCAAAAAGGTTGAAGAAACTGGAATCATATTTTTGGATGAGATAGACAAGATTGCCGGAAGGGAGAGTGCCCACGGCCCCGACGTCTCCAGAGAGGGAGTTCAGCGGGACATCCTGCCCATCGTCGAGGGTTCCTCGATAAACACAAAGTACGGGATTGTAAAAACCGACCATATCCTCTTTATCGCCGCGGGGGCGTTTCACGTCTCCAAGCCCTCGGATCTTATTCCGGAGCTTCAGGGACGATTCCCGCTCCGGGTGGAACTGGATTCCTTGGATAAGGATGATTTTGTCAAGATACTTACAGAGCCGAAGAACGCCTTGGTGACCCAGTACGTTGCCCTTATGGAGACGGAGACTGTAACCCTTGAGTTTAAGAAGGACGCAATAGATGAAATCGCTCAGATGGCAGCGCAGGTAAACGAAAGGAGCGAGAATATCGGCGCAAGAAGGCTGCACACAATCCTCGAAAAGCTTCTGGACGAGATTTCTTTTAAGGCGCCAGAGCTTTCCAAAAAGAAGATAAAGATAGACAGGGCATACGTACAGGAAAAGCTGAAAGATATTGTTGAGGATCAGGACTTGAGCAAATATATCTTGTAGGCTGTTTGATCCCAACAATGTGATGTCAGCTTAACAGATTCCGGTAGGTTGGCTATTAAGAGGGGGTACCCGTTATTTCGAGGGTAATAGTTTTTCTTCGTGAAGTATAGTATTAAAAACGTCATTAAAAGCCAAGGGAGGTTGCTGCAACCTCCCTCCTTCCGCCAATCATTTCATTGAATTATCTTTAGTAAGACGATTTCAAACATATTACAAAAACGTTATTTGAAAATTTTTTTATGAGAGGTAATTGGGCTTTTAGGGGCGCGGCATGCCGCGCCCCTGTTTCTTAGAGTCTACAACGGTTTGACAGGGATGCAGATGTCAACGATACATTTATTTTCCGGGTGCTCTTTCGGATCGTTGTGGTAAAGCTCGTAGCAGAGCCGATCGTCCGGCTGGTAACCGCTTGTTGGCAGCCAGCCGCCAAAGACGGCATTCCACGCCTCCTCGTATTCATCGCTGGAAAGCTCAAATCTCGCCGCTGCGTACTTTCCTCCTGGGACGGTCATGTAGCCCACTTCGCCCTCAACCGGGGTGTTCTTAGGAACGGTGATGCACGCGCTTGTCCTGAGCTTCGCTTCATCGGTGATCTTCGGGTCGTCCTGATACACAGCCAATACCTGCGTATCGGGAAAGCGTAAAAGGTCTCTCGGTCCCGCCCAGCCCATTAGCTTATTAAACAGCTTTTCAAAGAGCTCGCTGTCCCCCTTGTAGGGGCCGATGTGGCGGACATAGGCCACATGGAGATCAGGCATATCCTTGACTTCAACCTGAACGTCTGGTTTGTTCTTCATGGTAATCCTCCAAATTTGGTTTTGAGTTATAGCATCAATATAGTAGGAGGAGACGTCGAAGTCTTGCCGAATCTTGCTTATCGTTTTACCCTCTTTGCTCTTGATTTTACGCATATTGCTCTCTTGAAGGTGTCCTCTTGAACGCCATTCACTTGCGCTCATCTTAAAGAAATCTTTAAAGGCCCGGGCAAATGGCGCCGATCCCGAGAAGCCGCAGTCAAAGGCGATTTCAGTGATGGTCTTTTTCGGATTGGTGATGAGCTGAAGGGCAGCCCTTTCGACGCGAATTCTCTGTATATATCTGTTTAGGGTTTCACCCATAAGAGCCCGGAAGATTCGATGAAAGTGAAATCGCGAGAAATTGGCAACCTGAGCGAGTTTTTCCAAGGAGAGGTCTTTATCGATGTTCAACTCAATGTAGTCGATGACGCGGTTTATACGTGAGATATATTCATCCCGAAGGAATTTTGTGTTGTTATTTGACCGAGTTGAATTCATCCTATGCACCTCATAAGCCTCAGAAAAACATCAGATAACGGGGGACGCTTCCCATATACTCACGATACGAATCACCGTACTTCTCCAGACAGAACCTCTCTTCCTCCAGAGTCGTTTTGTGCATCAGTATCTGTACTGCAACTGCAACGAGGAGGATGATCCATGAGAGTGTGGCGATCCCGATTCCCAGCAATGCGATGAACGACGATACGTGAATTGGATTTCGAGAGATGCGATACAGCCCCCTGACAACGGGTTGATCCATGGGTGTGTCAGCGTAGTTCATTATCGAGACAACGTAGCCCGCCATCCCGACAATAAAAACCGAAAGTCCGCACCAGAACCAGCCTGTGCCGAGCTTCAGCGGTACAAAAATCGCGAAGATTATATTGCCAAAAAAGAGGATCATTTGAATTATTAGAAATGTCTTTTCAAATAGATTCTTTGATGTATGCGTCATAAGACGCTTGGCTGCTTCCTTTGGGATAATTGCCATCATCACCATATTAATTCCCATATACGCGGCAGAAAACCACCAGCCGTTTAACAGTCCTACTGAAAGTTCGGGCACTAAATCCATAATCGTCTCCTTTTTGGCTTGTTAAGGAACAATGTAGTAATACCACTTAATCAGTTGAGTATCAACGAAAAACTTTTCCCTTTTCCAATTGGGATATTGTTGTGGAAAATCTCAAAAATATTTTACAC
>JAUWME010000272.1 GCA_030613285.1 Candidatus Zymogenus sp.
AGAAAAGGAATTTATTAATAGTAAGATACTTTAACACAGGAGATAGGCAATTATGTACAGTGAAAAAGTTATGGATCATTTCAAAAATCCCCGAAATGTTGGGGTGTTGGACAACGCCGATGGAATAGGTGAAGAGGGAAACCCCGTCTGTGGCGATATGATGACTTTTTACATCAAGGTCAAAGACGACAGGCTTGATGAGATTAAGTTTCAGACCTTCGGCTGTGGGAGCGCCATTGCGGTGTCAAGCATATTAAGCGAGATGGCGATGGGTAAAACCTTGGATGAAGCGATGAAAATCTCAAATAGTGATGTGGCCAAGGAGCTGGACGGACTTCCAAAGAACAAGCTCCACTGCTCAAACCTTGGCGCCGATGCCCTCCACAAGGCGATAAAAAATTACAGGGAGAGGGTTGATGTTGAGCCGAAGGCGAAGAAGCCAGAAAAGTCGGCTGACGTAACCGACGAATGTCATTGCCCGTATTGTGGTGAGGATGTTGGCTGTGCAGATAGTCATGAGGAAATGTGCCAAAATAAACCCAACGCCTGATAAGGGGTGGTCTCGGTGTAGTTTGAATTGGGAGTAAGAACAGTCTTTTTATCAGGACTCTGTTTTTTGGAGGGTAAGATGAGCGAAAAAGATAAGGTTACTATTATCGTCTTCAGCAGTGAGTTGGATAAGGTACTTGCGGCGTTTAACATTGCCACAGGGGCAGCAGCCATGGGGATGGAGGTTTCAATGTTTTTTACGTTCTGGGGACTCAACGTGGTGAGGAAAGAAAACCCGAAAATAAGCCCATCGCACATTTTGCAAAAGATGTTTGGTGTTGTAAACCCGGGCGGAGCGAGAAAGTTGAAACTCTCAAAGTTTCACATGGGTGGCATTGGCACAAAGATGATGAAAATTCTGATGAAAAAGTCTTTAATGCCCAGCGCTCCGGAGATGGTCAAGATGGCCTTTGAGCTTGGGGTTACGATGATTGCCTGCACTACCTCGATGGAATTTATGGGGGTTAACAAAGAGGACTTGATCGACGAGGTGAGTCGCCTTACTGGCGTTGCTACTTATCTTGCGCTGGCAAAAGAGAGCAAGATTAATCTCTTTATCTAAAATATAAATAGGATATTTAGAAGGACGAAAATGGATACAAAAATAGACAGCACATTAGATTGTTACGGAATGCTCTGCCCGCTTCCCATCATCAAAATTTCCGAGAAGCTAAAGGAGATGAAAACAGGAGAAGTTCTGGAGTTGATATCTACCGATGAGGGGATTAAGGAGGACATCGTTGCGTGGTGTGACACCACCGGAAACGAGTACCTTGGACTTGAGGAAGATGACGAAGTCATAAAAGTGTTTGTAAAGAAAACTGTTGCTTGACCCCCCCTTACTTGCCTCCCACTTTCCCCACTTTCCCCACTTCCCCACTACACTTATTATTGAAAATGGCGTAAAGTAAAAAACATACGGGGAAATTTTGCCAACCTTGCCAATTTCTCACTTTCCTTTTTTTTCAAATTACGATACAATTGCATATTAGAAACACGTTGACATAAACAAGTTGGTTGGTGTGAAGAAGTAGGAATCCTTTTTAAACTTATTTTTAGGGGGAGTTGTGGAACGAATGTCAAAGACCTTTTATCTGGGATCGTTCATTGGTGCTACGGTACTGATCTTTGTTCTTGTAATTGTAGCCATCGTAGCGGCAGTTGTTGTTCCCAATGTCGAGAACCTTCAGGCTTATGCAATTGTCGGTTTAGTATTTTTTTTCATACTTATTATTGTCGTAGCCATATACCTTACGGTTGTAATGGCAATAATGTTCTACAAGATGTGGGATGCCATTAATGATGATGAGATGCCCATCCACCCTGTCCTTGCAGTCGTGTTGCTATTAATTCCCATCGTAAGCTTCTTCTGGATGTTAGCTGCCTATCCACTCTTTTTGAAGTACTACAACGAGTATATTGAGCGTCGAGCTATTGGGGTTCAGGCCTTAAAACCGGGTCTCTTTTACGCCTATCCTGCCTTACTTGTCGTTTACATTATCTGCTCAATCATCGCCCAAATTGCTCCATTTATACCCGGGTCTACACTTCCATTGCTTATTGCCTTGCCGTTTTCTTTGGTTGCAATGGCAGCGTCTCTGGCATCGCTTGTGGTTTTTCTTATCCTTGTTGCAAAAATATGTGACGCTGTAAATGCGTTGCCATTGCCTACAATGGGTGGGATGGTTTCGACCAATGAAGATGGAGTAGGTGGGGGTAGATGAGTCTAAAATTATTCCTAAAAGGTGCGAGGAATTGTAAATAGACAAAAAGATCATTAAATGTTATTTCCTTGGAAACGAGAATATTATTCTTATCTGCAATTAGTCAGGAAGTACAAACGATGAAAAAAGTAAAATTAATTTCTTATAGCTTTATCTCGCTCATTTCCATTTTCTCCTTGGTTTTTTTTATCGCCTCCATATTTTATGGGAAAACAGTGGATGATATTAAACCTCCTTCTCTTCTTGGCAACAAGGAGAATAATATAAATCGAATAAATGAGGACGAGATGCTCCCCAGGCCATTCTCGTTTTTGGTAATTAGCGATACCAAAACGAGCAGTATGTTTGAGGCTTTTTACAACTCCAATTCATATCCTACTGACACAGATTTTACAATAATAGGAGGTGATTTTGTAAAGAATCCTGAGAGGGAATATCACAATTTTTTCATATTAGAATTTGTTGAATGGGGATTAAAAAATCCGTTATTTTTAATTGCAGGAAACCACGATATAGCTTTGGAGGAGAGGTATAAAGAGAAGGTCAATGCATTTTCCATTGATGATTTTAAGAAAACTTATGGTCCGTTAAACTTCTATTTTAAATATTCGGGATGTCTTTTTATAGGCATTGATGATAACTGCAATGAGACATACGTTGATTATTTGAGGGAAGTTCTATCTACTGAGTCGGAGGGGATTATGATGAAGTTTGTCTTTATGCACATACCGCCTCCATCTTTGTTGCCAGTTTCAGATTTTCGTTCCCTTGAACGAGAGAGCGAATTTTTCGATACGATAGATGAGTTTAAGGTTGATTATGTCATCTCAAGTGACTATCACTCATATTTAAGACATCGAAGAAAGGAGACGAACTACATAATTACTGGAGGGGGTGGAGCGCACCTATATGATAATAATTCAAGTTTCTATCATGCCGTTTTATTACAAGTGGATCCAGAGAGTAAAGAAGTCTCTGAATTTATTTGTCCCCTTGGTAAAACTTTGGATTTTGGGGATGATGTGGAAATACTTATGGTCGCGAGGACATATCCTCTTTTTAAATACCATCCAATATTAGGAGCAATTCTTCTCGTCTTAAATGCAATGATAATTGCATTGTTGATTTGGAGGTTTTTTGCCGTGTTGCGAGGCGGAAATTTACGGAGTGGGAATTAGATAGTGTTATTGTATTTGAGGGGGCATTGATCGCACCTGGGGTTTTTGGGGCGACAGTAGTTTTTGCCGCAGGCCACAAAGAGGGCGTGATATTCGTTGAATAGTTTTACAACCTCGCTATTGCCATTTGCCAACAATGTGTCGTGGAAGAGTAATTGATATTCCTCGTATTTCAAATTGTCCGATGCAATTTTGTGACGAATGAGCACCCTTTTTGTGTAGGCATCGATGACAAAGGTCGGTCTCCTTCCGGCGTAGAGGAGGATGGAATCTGCGGTTTCTGGGCCGATGCCGTTGACTTGAAGAAGCTCTTTTCGCTTTTCAGATATATCTCCTGCAAGTGATGCCTTGACGTCTCCGTGATAATTTTTCATCAAGTATTTGGTGTAGTTTTTTAGCCTTTTGGTTTTTACCCTGAAATATCCTGAGGGGCGAATGAGAGACGAAAGGGTTTCTTCCGATAATGAATCGATTTTTTCCGGTGTGAGAAGGTTTTCGTATTTGAGGTTTTTGAGGGCTGTCTCAACGTTTTTCCAGTTGGTGTTCTGGGTGAGGATTGCTCCTACGGAGATTTCAAAGGGCGCCAAATCCGAAGCGGGGTCGTTTACGGGCCACCAGTGTTGCGGTCCGAAGTGCTTCAACAGTTGGTTAAAGATGTCGGTTAAGTCTTTTTTGGAATTTAACATCTTAAGACCGCAATAAAAAAGGAGCCTTTCTTTGGCCCCCGTTATTCAAAATTATTTCTAATATTCTGTTTTTTTAAGACTCTTTTGATTATTACTTTAATTATTGAGTCCCATTGTCAATCATTTTCAACAACCCCCGGGGGGGGGGGGGGGGGGGGGGGGGGGGGGGGGGGGGGGGGGGGGGGGGGGGGGGGGGGGGGGGGGGGG
>JAUWME010000508.1 GCA_030613285.1 Candidatus Zymogenus sp.
TCCCAAATCTTTAAGGCCCTACGGATATATGTATGCCTACAGAAGGTACACTTACTGAAGTTTTTAAGATATTATCTCTTCCTCTGCAATTTAGACCAATTAAAAGTACCAATCGGGTTGTTTCTCCCACCAAATTACCAAGTGCAACATATACAAAATAATTTGTTCGTGCCACACATTAATGTCATTGCGAGGAGAGAGCCTAACCTTTGGTTGGGCGAACGACGCTGCGGTATTCTTAGATGACGTATATTCTTAATGGCGCCTACCCCTGCGGGGTATATTCTTAATAGCGCTATCCCTGCGGGACAAGCCCCTGTGGGGGAATCTCAATATGCTTTTTGGTTTTTGAGTTTTATTTGGTGATAGTGAGTCTCGGAGCTCCTGGGAGTCGCTACTTTTTTGGCCTAATGCCGAAGAGAAAGCGGGTCACTTTTGTACGTTTAACACAGATATCGTAAATAAGTGTCGTCAAAACGATCGAGCTTGATGTGATAATGAAAAACTTCGCAAACACACCCATGTCCATCTCAACTACAAAATAGCCTATTACCACTATAACCAGCAAATGAAGGATATAGATGGGAAGTGACGCCTCGTTCAAATACTTTATAAAACCATTTGTAAAGTTTAGGAAACGATGTCCCAAGCCCAGAATCACTATTATCCAGAGCCAGGAGTTTATTCCTCTTAAAAACATAAACAATACCCAGTAAACTACATTTGTAGATTCCCAGGATGTACTACTGGGATACAAGTACAATACAAAAAATGCAGTAACAATTCCCAAAAATAGAGATATTTTCAGATGGCGGTCAATGGCGTGGGTAAAACGGTCATCTGATGCAATTATGAAGCCGTAGATAAAAACCGTGATGTAGAAGAAAAAATTAGCCCAGTCGTCAACGAGGTTTTGCATCCCCGGCCATCGGGCGCGAAAAATCGCCTCGACAATACAGAGGGGAATGGCAAATAAGAAAATCGCCCCCGGCTTTTCAATAAAGTCGGCGGTCCTGTCAAGGATTTTTCTTCCACTCCCCTTTAGATATTGAAAAAGTGAGATGGCGATAAATGAAAAGACGAAGAGATACGCCAGAAACCAGAGGTGACCCCAGTTTAAGTTTCCCTCGGGATATACGCCGTTGAAAAAATGAGGATAGAACTGAAGAAACGAACCAGAAAACACTCCCTCCTGCAGCCGTTGACAATATACCAGGGGGGGGGCAATTACAAAGATACTGAAAATCAGGGGTTTAAGGAGACGATTGACCCTATCGACAAGATACTGCTTTGCTGGTCGGTTTTTGAGCGAGTACCAGGTGGCGACGCCGGATATCAGAAACAGGAGTGGCATGTGCCACTGACGATCAAATGAAACAAAACTCCCAAGGATGGCAAGGTTTGTTTGATTATTTTTGACAAACGATATTCCCCAGGGTAAGAAAATAATGGCAGTATGAAAGGGGATGAGGAGATAGACCGCCAGTACCCTGATCCAGTCTATATCGTGGCGTCTTGTTGTTGTGGTGGTGTCAACAACATCCGGGCTTTTATCTTTTTTCATTAGGTTGATTCTGTAAATTGTATTTTGATAATACCAACTATTTACCATTTAGAAAGAAGCGTGTCAAGGTAAATGTGAGTGGAGATGTTTAAAAACTGTCATTCCAAGGAGAATATTTATTTTGAAAAGCCGACCTTTGGTTGGGCAAACGACGCGGCGGTATTCTTAGATGACGCGGCCCCTGTGGGGGAATCTCAATATGCTTTTTGGTTTTTGTGGCAAAGGAAACTGCCACACATTTACCCCCAACCTTTTTTGGTCGAAGAAAAAACCTACTTATAACAATTTCATTTATTGTCAACACCGCAGCACATCCCCGGTGAACAATCACTCTTGGGTGCTTCTGCTCCGCAACATCGGGTCGGGATGGTAGCAGCTGCTTTGCTCTTTGCATTCATCGCAAAGTTTGTTGTGGACATTATCTTTTTAAACCCCTCCCC
>JAUWME010000388.1 GCA_030613285.1 Candidatus Zymogenus sp.
TATTCATATTCCGTTTCGGATAAAATCCCTGTGATCTTAACCCTGTGGTAGGTGGAATCCTTTGCCGAAGATTCAAATTTTTTCTCTCCACTCTCCCCATCTAATAGAATTACTCCCCCCTCCATCGAAACGTCTGTCTCCCAAAAAATCGACATCTCGTTTGTCCCCGGAAACTCCAAAACGGGGCCAATAACAATCTCGGCAGAATGCGCCCCTGCTGAGAAGAGAACCAAAAAAGCCACAACCGAAAAGGAGATAACTTTGATAGTCAAAGCCCGTAAGAATCGAGTTTTATCAATCAGAGTTTTATTAATCAAAATTGCCCTTCCAAATAACACAACTACTCCTTTGCGAGATCTCGCAATATCTCAAGGTACCTCGGCGCCACAGCCTGAAGAGAAAAATCTTTTTCCACAAGCTTTCTCCCCGAAAGCCCCATCTCTTTGAGCATTTTCCGGTCTTCATAAAGCCTCGATAGGCCGGCTACCCACTCATCGTGATTTGCTGCCCAAAATCCCGTCTTACCGTCAATCACAAGGTCCCGATTTAGCCCCACCGGCGCTGCCACGGCGGGAACTCCCGTGGCCAAATATTGCACCACCTTAAACCCACACTTTCCCCTCGTCCAGATATCATCGGCCAAAGGCATGACCCCCACATCAAAGCTCATAAGGTCAGCTTCAACGTCCTCCGGCTTCCATCTCTTCTTTATAACCTCAATGCCATCCAGATCGAAAAACTTGTCGCAAACGATTTTCAGCTTGACGTTTTTGTATCGATTTGCAAATTCCTCAAGGGCAGGCCCAATCGACTTCAGATAGTGGAGGTTTGTAAAAGTCCCGATCCATCCAATAATAAAGTCGCTGTTTTTCCCCGCCCGGTTATCGCTGTAGTTCTTAATGCCGTACTCATCAAGGTCCACCACCGTGGGGAAAATGTGGATCCTATCTGGGGGAATGAACTTCTCTGCCTTTTTAGCAAGGTAACTATTTCCTGCAAAAACTGCGTCAACGCTCTTCATCATGTTCTTAAACTTTCTCATCCGCCCCCCGGAATGTTGGTTTTTATGACGAGATGAACGATACATGATTGCGTCATCGAAATCGAAGATTGTTTTCTTGGCGTAATGCCTCACAAAGAAGAGATCCGGGACAGTCAGCAGCTTCCTCTGAATTATGACAACGTCAAAATCTCTGAGGGTCTTAAACGCCGATAATCTTTTTATTCCTCCCTTTGGCACCCTGATGAGCGAAACGTCAACACCGTTCCTCTCAAAGTAGGGGATAAATTCCTTTACACGAAATCTCCCCTCAAATCCCTTGTGCATTAAAAAAGCAAGCCGTTTCATTCAAACACCGATCCTGCAAAATCACGAATTAAGTATCGCAACAAATATCTATATGGTCTCCGGCTTAAAGGATTCACCCTAACAGCAGACACAAAATGCTCCTTTCCCTTTTCCATCTCACCAATTTTTACATATTCTCTTCCAAGATAAATCTCCAACTCAGACATTCTCTTTTTGTATTTCCGCCGGGAAATCCTTTCGGGATCGTAGTATTCTTTAAGTATGCGGATTGAATTATTTCTAAGATCAATTTTGTCATCGCTGAGTCGCCCAGCCCCCCTCCCCACCCAGCCCAAAGGCGCCTTCAGGTGCGCCGTAAGAAACGAACGGGTAATTCTGAGCCAAAGGTCGTAATCTTCCGCCCTCATGATCTTTTCGTTGAATACTCCCACCTCGTCAAAGACCTCCTTTTTTGCAACCACCGTCGGGGTGGGAATAAGGCTCTTCATGTAAAGCTCACAAAAAAGGTCGCCCGATATCCACGGCCCCTTTTTAACTTTTATATCACCACCGATGGAAATCATTCTTGATGAAACCATGTAAATTTCCGGGTGCTGTTCAAGATATTCCATCTGAATTTTCAGCTTCTCCGAGTGCCAGAGGTCATCATCATCCAAAAATGCAATATAATCTCCATTAGCCCGATAAATTCCTCGATTTCTTGCGGCCGAAGGCCCCAACGATTCAACATCAAGTACCTCAATCTTTACGGTGTTTGTGTCGGAAAACATATTTGATGTCAATTTGTCTTTTCCGCTGTTCACCACAATTATTTCATTGGGGAGGCAACTCTGGGAAAGGACACTCTCCACCGCCTCCCTTAACGCTTCGAGCCTGTTCAGTGTAGGGATTATTACAGAGACACTTCCCCTCATATTTTTTACCTCAAAAGGAGTGACCTGAAAAACTCTTCAATTCTCTCCGCCTGAACCTTAACATCAAAGTGGCTCAATGCTCTCTCACTTGCCCCTCTGCCCAACTTTGCCCTCAACTCACCGTCCCCCAAAAACTTTGTCAGCACCGCCTCCACGGCAACCCTGTTTGGTTCCATCACAAGCCCAGACACACCATTTTGGATAATCTCAGGAATCATCCCCTCCCTTGCCCCGGCAACAGGAAGTCCCAAAGCCATAGCCTCCCTCAATGCCCTGGCGGTTCCGTCAGAACCCGGCATCATAAAGAGAAAAATATCGATGCTCTTTAACGTGTCTATATAATCATCCGTCAGATACCCCGGTGTAATGATTTTATCTTCTACCCCCAATTTTCTGGCGGGCTTAAAAACACTCTCCTCCATCTGAGAGCTTCTTCCGATAAGGAGCAACCTTGCATTCGGAAATTTTTTAGCCACCTGAGAAAATGCAGAAATTGCAACGTCTGTCTTCCTGTATTTCTGAAACCTCGCCACCATACCAATTATGATGGCATCATCCGGAATATTAAACCGAAGTCTCATATTTACAGTGGGGTTTTTTGGGTTCCATTTTTCAAGGTTAAGAGCGGGGTCTACTAACTTAATCCTATCCTTTGGAATATTGAAATTTTCCAAGATTGAAGAAGCGCCCATCTTTGAAAACGTTACCACGCCGTCGGTGTGTTTATTCATCAGGTAACGATTTCCAATGCCGCCTGATATAAAGTTCCGGCTGTGATCAGTCCTCACAAGGAGAGGTTTTGACAGCGACCCCTTAATGGCTCTGACCGCAAGAAGGTGGTCGTGAGACGAATGTGCCGAAACAATATCTGCAGGCAAATCGTCGATTAGCCTTCGCAGCAGTTTAATATCTTTTAACATCTTC
>JAUWME010000458.1 GCA_030613285.1 Candidatus Zymogenus sp.
GAGCAGGCTCCCGGAGATCGGGAGCGGAATAGGTAAGGGAATAAAAAACTTCAAGAAATCTATCAAGGGCGAAGATGAGATTGATGTTTCTCCCAAAAATGAAGATGATAAAAAGAGAGATGAAGTAGATCCAAAATAACCCCCTCAACGATAACTGGGGCACTGCCGCATTATAATTTTAGTACATTTAGAAGTTGGCACATCAGCTATTGAAGCATCGACTCACTGGCAAATTAAGACGGCCACTGGCACATTGAGATTCTACCAAGCTGGGTCGCTGGCAAATTAAGATTTTGGTATGCTGGCATATTGGCTAAGTAGCAAATTAAATGTCATCATCTTAAAATTGCTGCTAAAATTTTACCCCTTCGCATTCCTTCTTGATATCAACTCCCACGCCATCTCCTTAATCACCTCATGAAGGGTTGTGTCAATCGATATTTCCTTCAAGTCCTGAGCTTTGAGAAAAAGCAAAAGCCCCAGCGCAATCCCCACCGGCGTGTAAGGATTTTTTACCATAGAGCATTTAATGGTGTAAGAATTTATCCATCTATCACTTTTATATATTGCTGTCAGAACCTCCTCGCTGTTGGGTCGCCTTGATACCATCTTCAGGACATCAGTTTCGGTAAGCCTTGGGTTTGCCAATATGTTTTTTACAACTATAGGGTTATTGTCATAGAGCAATCTATCCAACAAATCCTTCTTTCTTGTTCGGGCAAGACTCTTTTTTTCCCCCAGAGTTATATATTCAAGCTCCCTACCTTCAACAAAATCGTATTTGCTAAACGGTTTTTTCTTTGGCTCCGGGCCGACAAAAAAGTGGGCCGTGAGTTCGTAGCCTCGCTGACGACAGTGGACGTACATCTTAAGGAGCCTCTGGTTGTCAATGTCGGTGGGGATGGAAAAAATGTCAACAATGCTCAAGATGAAAATCGCCCTGGGGACGTCGCTGGGGCCAGCATTTGCGAAGATGTCGTTTACAATCTCAATTACTAAATCATCGGGAAGGCCGTCCAACTTGTCTTTAAGTCTCAAGCTTCTCATCTGCCTTTCTGAAAGGGCAGACGTACTCATTACCAAGTCATCAGCCATTTGATGGGATTTCATTTCCCTAAAGTCGGTGAGGAATGCCAAAAGGGAGCGCCTCTTCTCATCAAGGTCTTGATGTTTTTTATTGGACTGCATCTTTCTATCTGTTACTCCCGGAAAAGTGAGCTTATTCTTTCCAATAACAGTAATAGCAAAAGATAATTGAATATGCAAGATGCAAGATACTTTTTCCTTTACTTGCGGTGGCAGGGGCGATACATATGCAGTACCTGCAATCAGTTGGACCCTAAAAGGGCAAACAGATAGATTCGCCCCTACATTCCCTATAGCTGCTAAATCAGGCGTTGGATGTCATCTGAGGTTATGCCCGTTGCGCGGATACGCTTTTTCTTAGATCGCAGACCAGATTCAATCTTAACCGCACTCTTTGGAATACCAAGGGATTTTGCGATGAGCTTAACCACTGCATCGTTTGCCTTACCTTCAACAGGGGGGGCAGAAACCTCAATCTTTAATGCCGAATCTATCTCCCCCACAATTCTCTCCCGACGACAGCCAGCCTTGACATAAACAGTAAATATAATGTCGTCCCCCTTTTTTACGGTCTTGATCATATTTGTCCCAATCAGATGAGATAGTAAGGTCTGAATGAGAGGACTTCGAGCAGATTCATAAAGACAAGTTGAATCAAAAGAGACTTGATCAGGAATAAAAGGATGATTACGACAAGGGGTGAAAGATCGATAGCCCCTATGGGGGGGATGATTCGTTTTATGGGCCTTAAGATCGGTTCGGTCATGGCGTATATGGAAAGAACGATGGGGTTTCTTGGATCGGGGCTTATCCATGAGAGTATTGCCCGGATGATGACGATGAAGATGATAACGTTGATAATCATATCAAGTATAGTGACTAAGGCATAGACGAATATTCCTAATATGACAAATCCGTTGAGCGAGGTGTAGGACGGAGGAAGATTTGGTGTAAAAGAATGGGAAATATTAAGGAGCAACTGGACTATGACAATCCTGAGAAAAAGGAGAATCAAGATAACGATGATGGGGGAGAGGTCGATTAATCCGCCGAAGGGGAAGAGACGTCTTGCCGGCACAAGGACAGGGTCGGTGATGTCTCTTAAAAATTTAACGGCCGGATTAAATGGGTCAGGGTTGACCCAAGAGATGATAGCACGCAATAGAATAATCCAGATGTAGATAATAATAGCTATATTGATGACAATAGCTATCCACTCGATTAGGTCTTGGGGATTGAACATATCTATTTGAACCTCGCTTTATTGTTTCTACTATTATATATGGTGAATTGAGAATATCAAGATAATACTAATTGAGAAGAAATTTAAAGACTAAAGAAAACCTTGGGCAATCAAATCAGCTCTACAGTTTCCCCAACACGTTGGGCCCGCCCATCCTCTATCAACTTGATAATGTGACTCTCGGTTATACCGGCGCCGGGAAAAAACCTCATCATCT
>JAUWME010000316.1 GCA_030613285.1 Candidatus Zymogenus sp.
AAAGCATTAAATTTCTTTTTAAAAAGCTTAATATCTTTTTTTGGTTTATTGCTATGGAAAATACAATAGTGTTTTCCATTATCTTCTTTATTTTCATAACCATAGTGACTACATTTGTAACCTCTAAACATTGAATAAGTACCCTCTTCCCAAAAGCTTTTTTTAAATTCACATATTTTTCTCTTCTTCGCCATTTTCCCACCACTTTAAAAAATACTATTTCCACAATCATAACACAAAAAACGTATGTTGCAAAACAATTTAACAACCCACCACGCCCCCCGCCACCGGAGTTGTTTTTTTGTAACTGCCAACACACCCCGCCCCGCAGACTGTCGCCCCCACACACAAGATTGCCGCGTCGCTACGATCCTCGTGAATGATTTTTTGTAACACCCGCCCAGCCCACAACCCTACGCCCCCCCGTCCTCCATCCTCCATCTCCCATCCCCCATTCATATTACCACTATGCGCCTTAAATAGATTGACAAACCTAAACGTTTCTAATATCATTGTAATTATGGATGAAACAAAAATGACAGTGCAAACAACCGGGAAGGTCGTGCTGGGCGTCACCGGCGGCATCGCCGCATACAAGGCGTGTGAACTCTCCCGCTTCCTCACAAAGTGGGGACACAACGTAGCGGTGATTTTGACAGAAAACGCCCAGGAGTTCGTAACGCCCCTGACGTTTTCCACGCTGACCAACAACGACGTCATAACGGGGATGTTCGATTCAATCACCAACACCGAGCATATCGACATCGCAGAGGAGGCAGACCTCATCGTTGTGGCGCCGGCAACAGCAAACGTCATCGGTAAAGTGGCAAACGGCATCGCCGATGATATGCTGACCACGGTGATTATGGCAACCAAAGCGCCTGTCATCTTCTGCCCTGCAATGAACGTCAATATGTACGAAAACCCCATCGTTCAGGGGAACATCGCAAAGCTGAAAAAGCACGGCTGCTTCTTTGAAGAGCCGGCAGAAGGCGAGCTTGCCTGCGGTGTCATCGGCATGGGAAGGATGGCAGAGCCGGCAGAGATTTTGGCCGCGGTGAACGACATCTTTGCAGGGGATATTATAAACAGAGGGATCAAAACTGACCTTGAAGGATTAAAAGTAATGGTCACCGCCGGCCCCACAAGGGAGGCCATCGACACGGTGCGCTACATAACTAACTTTTCCACCGGCAAAATGGGTTTTGCCATCGCAAGACGTGCAAAGGCAAGGGGCGCCGATGTGCTGCTAATCACAGGTCCTTCGAGCCTGATTCCACCCAGCGGTGTCGAGACCATCAGGGTCATAAGCGCCGCCGACATGAAAATTGTGGTAAACGAGAGGTTTGAGGAAATTGATGTTGTCATCAAGGCCGCCGCAGTTGCCGATGTCACCCCAAAAAATAAAAGCGACCACAAGCTCAAAAAAGAGGAGTGCGGGGATGCCATCAAGCTGGGCAGGACTGATGACATATTAAAAGGGTTGGGAGAGATTAAGGGTGATAAAATTCTCGTGGGGTTTGCCGCCGAGACCCGTGACCTCATGGAAAATGCAACAAGAAAACTTAAGGATAAAAATCTCGACATGATTGTTATCAATGACGTGTCGAGCAAAAACGCTGGCTTTGGAACCGACACCAACGAGGTCAAGATTATCGATATAAACGGCAATGTGGATTCCCCGCCGTTGATGATGAAGGAGGGGGTGGCGGAGCTGATATTGGACAAAGTGAGGGAGTTATGGCGAGCGAAATGTCGATAGAGAAGAAAAAAGGCAAATTGATAAACGATATCATTTCGACCCTCAACTATTTGAAACAGCGGGGCGTTGAGTACATCCCAGATGGCCCGGGAGTCAGGGCGCTTTTTGGTGGCGGGGGCGGTGTTGCAGATGAGATTCGGGTGGCTTCTGAAAGTCCAAAAGAAATATTGAAATCTACGGTGAAATCTACGGCACACGAAAAAGAGGAGCAGCAAACTCCGATGGTTGAGCCTCCAAAAATGACCCTTGAGGAAGCAATAAAAAAACTCGGCGACTGCAAACGCTGCAAGCTCAGCAACAGCAGAAAAAATATCGTATTTGGAGCCGGTAACCCGAACGCCACCTTGATGTTTGTGGGTGAGGGGCCCGGCAGGGACGAGGATGAGCAGGGAATTCCATTCGTGGGGAGGGCCGGGAAACTTTTGGACAAGATCATCGAGGCGATAGATTTAAAGAGGAGTGACGTTTACATTGCAAACATTGTCAAGTGTCGGCCACCGCAAAACAGAAACCCGGAGCCGGACGAGGCCTCGGCCTGCATCCCCTTTTTGATGGATCAGATCGGGGCGATAAAACCAAAGATTATTGTAACTTTGGGGGCTGTTGCCACACAACATCTTTTGGGGACGAAGGGTTCTCTGGGGAGCGTCCGGGGGAGGTTTCACCCATTGGGACAAATGGAGACTCTTGTTATGCCGACGTTTCACCCTGCGTATCTGCTAAGAGACCCCAGCAAGAAGCGGGAGGCTTGGGATGATATGAAAAAAGTTCGGGATATGTATAACCAATTGAAGGAAGGTGATTAAGAGATGATGAAGATAAATGTGAAGAAACGAAATAGAAAAGTTTGGATGACGATTTATCTTGCGATGTTTTTAGCGGGGGTGGCCCTCACATTTGCCCCGGTACTTTTGGGGCAAGATGGAGATGAGTCTCAGTCTAACGCTAACACGGTCAGTATTTTGAAACTCAATGGGGCGATAAACCCAATATCGGCGGAATATATTGTTGACGGCATCACAGATGCCGCGGAGAAAGGATATACTGCGGTGGTTATTAAGCTCGATACGCCGGGGGGGTTGATGACTTCAATGGACGAAATTACTAAAAGGATGATTAATAGTAAGATACCAATTATTGTTTATGTCTCTCCAAAGGGCGCCAGAGCGGCGTCTGCCGGGGCGTTTATTACCATTGCGTCAGACATCGCAGCGATGTCGCCCAGTACTAATATCGGTGCGGCTTCACCAATTTCATTGGTACCTGTCGATTTCAAAAAAGCAAAGGACAGCTTTGGTAGCGAGAAACAACCAAAAGGTGAAAAGAGTGAGGAATTGGAGAAAGATGATGGAGTGGAGAAAGAGCCTCCGCCAGAGACTGATGTCAATAGTGAAACTTTGATGAGAAAGGTAATGGAGGATACCATTGCGAAAATCAGGGGTTCCGCAGAAGACAACCATAGAAACGTTGACCTTGCAGTACTCATGGTATCAGAAGCCAAATCGATAACCTCAACCGAAGCGTTATCAAAAAACATTATCGATATTATCGCAGAGGATATTGACGATCTCTTTGGTCAGATTGAGGGGAGAACATTTAAGACCGGCAAGGGGGAGATGAACCTTTCCCTTATAAATGCAAAGCGGGTTGAATTTAATATGGGTTTCAGGCGGGAGTTCATATATGTCCTTACAAATCCAACCATTTTGTATTTACTTTTAATGCTTGGCATGGCCGGTATTTACTTCGAGTTGTCCAATCCCGGGGCGATCTTTCCAGGGGTCATAGGGGGGATCAGCATCATACTTGCACTATACGCATCTCAATCGATCCCGATAAATTATGCTGGAGGGATATTGATCCTCCTTGCACTGGTGCTCTTTATCTTGGAGATAAAGATTGTAAGCTATGGACTACTAACAATCGGCGGCATAATATCACTCTTTTTGGGCTCCATTATGCTTTTTAAGTCTAACCTTGAATTTCAGAGGCCTGCAATGACGACAATAATATTGACTGTGTTGTGCGTATCGGCGTTCTTTATTTTACTGATTAGTTTGGCGACAAAGGCATATATGTCAACGCCGCAAACAGTACAACAGGGGATTGTGGGGAAAAAGGGCGTTGACAAGACCTATGTAAACGAGGAGGGGGGAAAGGTGTATGTGTATGGGGA
>JAUWME010000396.1 GCA_030613285.1 Candidatus Zymogenus sp.
ATCATCGCAGCCGATACACTGCCGACAATCGGCCTTGAAGTACCACCCTACACCAAAAAGACTCAAGACGCTTTATCAAATTTAATCCCCAGCACAGGTACAGGGATGAAAAACCCCCTCGATTTTGCCGCCGTGGGGGGATATCCGGGGGTGTTTGAGAAAGTCCTTGCCACCATAGATGATGATGAAAACACCGACACCATCATCTATATGCACCACATTGAATATGGCCACCTCTTCACCAGAAAGGAATATAACCAATATCTCCTTGACGCCTTGGTAAAGTTTTACGAGCAGTCAAGAAAAACCCTTCTCATAGTGCTTCCCCTCTACTACTCTTTTGATGAGTGGATAAGGTCCATGAAGTATCTGAATTCAAAGGGCGTCTCGACGCACCCGACCATTCTTGGGGCGGGAAAGGCAGCACTTCATATCGCCGAATATGAGGAGTTTAAAAATAGAACGGGATAAATTAAGGCAGGCAGTAAAGACACAAATTATCAGGGAATAACGAGTGCCTCTTTGTTATCAAGTACGAAATTACTTGAAGGACAATATTTAAAGTTAAAAGTTAGAAGTCAGAAGTTAAAAGGCAAAAGTTAATAGCAAAAAGGACAAAAGACATTTTGCTTTTTTGTTTGAATTTTTGTTGTATTGACATCGCAGAAATTAAATTACCACCACCCCGTGGCGGGCAGAGTGACACTGAAGATTCACCGACACCGGGAGGCTTGCAATGTGACAGGGGCGGGTTTCAATGTGGACGGCGAGGGCCGTGACCCTGCCTCCGTAGCCCATAGGGCCGATGCCCAGTTTGTTTATCTCTTTTAGAATTTCCACCTCTATAGTTGCAATTTTCTCATCCTGATTTGCCCTTCCCACCTTTCGTAAAAGCGCCCGCTTGGCAACAATCGGCGCCGTGTCAAATGTCCCGCCAAGGCCGACCCCCACAATCAGGGGCGGACAGGCTTTTGCCCCGGCACTGTCCACAGTCTCCACAACTCGTCTAATCACCCCCTCTTTCCCTTCTGCGGGGGAAAGCATAAAGAGCCTGCTCATGTTCTCCGCCCCGCCTCCTTTTGCAAGAAAGGAGATTTTTATCTTGTCACCAGATACGAAATTGAGGTGGACAGTGGCAGGGGTGTTATCGCCACTGTTTTTTCGGGTCAAGGGATCACACTTTGAACTCCTAAGAAAACCCTCCTTGTAACCTTCGACCGTCCCCCGCTCAATTAACGAGACTATATCTTCTCCCTCAATTTTGGCTTCTTGGCCCATTTCTACAAAAAAGAGCGCCGTCCCGGTATCCTGACAGAGGGGAAGTTTTTCATCCTTTGCAATTTGGGCGTTTTCGAGGATTTCAGAAATTACACTCTTCCCAAGGGGAGATTCTTCAACATCAAGGGCTTTTTGCAAGGCAGAAAGTACATCTGTGGGAAGTTCCCGGTTGGCGCGAATGACAAGATTCTTGACTTCTTCTACAATCGTCTCTTTTGATATTTTTCTCATATAGATATCGGGCCTAAAGTTTTACCTTCTCAATTTGCTCTTTCACCTCATCAGCAGACGCAACAAGCATCTTCATCTCATCATCGTCAAGTCCAATCTCGATGATGGCTTCAACTCCCGCCCCCGACAGCTTCACCGGCACCCCAAGATATATCCCGGAGATTCCCTCCGAAATTCCATATTCTCCCGAAAGGTAGGCCGAAGCCCCGATTACCCTCTTCTGGTCTTTAAGGTACGCCTCTGCCATCATCACCACTGACATGGCAGGAGAAATGTATGCGCTGCCGGTGCCCAGGAGCTTTACGATTTCCCCTCCGGCAAATCGGGTGCGTTTTATCAATTTCTCAATCTTGTCTCTGGGGAGGAGCTCGGTCAGCGGAATCCCGGAAACCGAGGTGCAGCTGACCAATGGCACCATCGAGTCGCCATGCCCCCCCAAGACCATGGCAGAAACATCCTTAACAGAAACGTCAAGCTCCTCTGCGATAAAGGCAGAAAACCTTGCGCTGTCCAAGACCCCCGCCATCCCCACAACGCGCTCCTTTGGAAAACCCGTTTTCTCTTTCATAACCCAGGCCATAACGTCCAGCGGGTTTGTAACAACTATGACGAAGGACTCCGGGGCATGTTGTTTGATCTCTTCTGCCACAGATGCCACGACCTTTACGTTGATATCGAGGAGGTCGTCTCTGGTCATGCCGGGCTTTCTGACGGAACCTGCCGTAACAATAACCACATCGGCACCGGAGACCGCCTCCATTTTACTCGCTCCCACTACTTTGACATCAAAGTTTCCCACCGCCGCACCCTCAAGGATATCGAGAGCCTTCCCCTTGGGCATGTCAGGGACGATGTCAATCAAGGTTACGTCGCCGAGCTCTTTTTCTGCTAAAAACAATGCAGTCGATTGTCCCCCGTTTCCAGCGCCGATGACAGCGATTTTATCTCTTCGAGGCAATTTTTCCTCTCCTATTAAGTAGTGTAACTTTAAAATCCAGATAGATATTCACTGGATTAATCTCTCATGTTTTCCACAATGGCGTCAGCAAAGCCAGAGCAGGAGACAAGCGTTGCCCCGTACATCTGACGCTCAAGGTCGTAGGTGACCTTTTTCTGGGCGATGGTTTTTGACAGTGCCCCGTGGATTATATCAGCTGCCTCCACCCAGTCCATGTGCTCCAGCATCAACGCCCCAGATAGAATCAGAGACCCCGGATTTACCTTATCCTGACCCGCATACTTTGGAGCAGTTCCGTGGGTTGCCTCAAAGAGTGCGCACTGGTCGCCCACGTTTCCCCCCGGTGCCATCCCCAGACCGCCAACCTGCGCCGCCAGGGCATCGGACAAATAATCGCCATTGAGGTTCGGGGCTGCAATCACCGAATATTCAGCAGGCCTTAGAAGTACCTGTTGAAACATCGCATCGGCAATCCTGTCTTTGATAAGAACCTTCCCAAGGGGAAGGTCACCCTTAAGCTCGGTCTCCGCCACCGTAACGTCTCCAAACTCCTCCTTTGCGAGCTCATAGCCCCAGTCCCG